>CAYPAE010000176.1:1778-5299 GCA_964408595.1 uncultured Gemmatimonadaceae bacterium
TGGGGCCACCGGTGACCGCGCGTCCGAGGATTTCGTGGTCACCCGTTTCCAGCACTCCTTCTGATCTCGACCTGACTTCGATCCTATGAGAGGGATTCCGACGAACATGCGCACCCGACTCGCTATTCCCGGCTCGATTGCCCTGGCCCTCGCGGTGGGTACCACCATCGCGGCCGCCCAGGGCGCTCCGAAGCCGCCCGTGACCCTGCTCAACGTGTCGTACGATCCGACGCGTGAGTTTTACGAGGACTTCAACCAGCAGTTCGCTTCCTATTGGAAGGGCAAGACCGGCCAAGACGTGACGATCCGCCAGTCGCACGGCGGCTCCGGCAAGCAGGCCCGCTCGGTGATCGACGGGCTCGGGGCTGATGTCGTGACGCTCGCGCTGGCGTACGACATCGACCAGGTCGCCGAAAAGGGAGGCTCGCTGCCGGCCAACTGGCAGACCCGGCTCCCCAACAACAGCTCGCCCTACACCTCCACCATCGTGCTGCTGGTGCGGAAAGGAAATCCCAAGGGGATCAAGGACTGGGGCGACCTGGCGAAGCCCGGCGTCTCCGTCATCACCCCCAATCCGAAGACCTCGGGCGGCGCCCGGTGGAATTACCTGGCGGCCTGGGCGTGGGCGCTGCGCCAGCCCGGCGGCAACGACGCCACCGCCAAGGCGTTCGTCAGCAAGCTCTACAAGAACGTCCCGGTGCTCGACGCCGGCGCCCGTGGCGCCACCACCACGTTCGTGGAGCGGGGCATCGGCGACGTCCTCCTCGCCTGGGAGAACGAGGCGCTGCTGGCCATCAAGGAACTGGGGCCGGGCAAATTCGAGGTCGTCGCGCCCTCGGTCAGCATCCTGGCCGAGCCGCCGGTGACGGTGGTGGACAAGGTGGCCGGCAAGCACGGCACCAAGCCTGTGGCCCAGGCCTACCTCGAGTACCTGTATACGCCAGCCGGTCAGGAGCTGGCGGCGAAGCATTTCTACCGCCCGCGGCTCGCGGCCGTGGCGGCGAAGTACGAGAGCCAGTTTCCCAAGGTCGCGTTGATCACCATCGACGAGGTCTTCGGCGGGTGGAAGAAGGCGCACACCACTCACTTCGCCGACGGAGCGCTGTTCGACCAGATCTATCAGCCGGGGCGCTAGCCCCGGCTGTCAGTCTACCCCTACGAAGGGATGACGATGCGGCACAAGTCGCGGAGCGTGCTCCCCGGGTTCGGTCTGAGCCTGGGGATCACCTGCACCTATCTCAGCCTGATGGTGCTGCTCCCGCTCGCCACCGTTTTCACCCGGACCGCGGAGCTCTCGGGCTCGGCATTCTGGGCCACGGTGACCGACCCCCGGGTCGTGGCGTCCTACCGGGTCACTTTCGGCGCCTCGTTCGTCGCGGCGCTGATCAACACCGTCTTCGGCCTCCTCGTCGCCTGGGTGCTGGTGCGCTACCGGTTTCCCGGGCGGCGGCTGGTGGACGCCATGGTGGACCTGCCGTTCGCGCTGCCGACGGCGGTGGCGGGTATCGCGCTCACCACGCTCTACGTCCCCAACGGCTGGATCGGGGGCTATCTCGAGCCGCTGGGGATCAAGGTGTCGTACAGCTGGCTCGGGATCACGGTGGCGCTGATCTTCATCGGCCTGCCGTTCGTGGTCCGCACGGTGCAGCCGGTGCTCGACGACCTCGAGGTCGAGCTCGAGGAGGCGGCGGCGAGCCTCGGCGCCAAGCGCTGGCAGACCTTCCTCAAGGTGGTCTTCCCCACCGTCGCGCCCGCGCTGCTCACCGGGTTCGCGCTGGCCTTCGCCCGGGCAATCGGGGAGTACGGCTCGGTCGTCTTCATCTCCGGCAACATGCCGATGAAGACCGAGATCGTGCCGCTGCTCATCATCACCAAGCTGGAGCAGTACGACTACGCCGGCGCGACGGCGATCGCGCTGGTGCTGCTCGTCGTCTCCATCATGCTGCTCCTCTCCATCACCCTGCTCCAGTGGGCGGCCCGGCGCCGCACGGCGGCCGGAGCCATGGCCACGACCGCCGTCTACCGCTCCGCCACCACCGCGCCCCGCGCGGTCACCCGTGCCACCGGCGAGTCGCAGGTGGTGCGCTGGACCCTGATCGGCATCGCGCTGGTGTTCCTGGCGCTGGTGCTGCTGCTCCCCCTGGCGCTGGTCTTCGCCCAGGCGTTCGCCAAGGGATTCCCGGCCTATTGGGAGGCGATCAAGGAGCCGGACGCCCTGAGCGCGGCCAAGCTGACGCTGCTGACCGCGTCCATCGCGGTGCCGCTCAACCTCGTCTTCGGCGTGGCCGCCGCCTGGTGCATCTCCAAGTTCGAGTTCCCCGGCAAGCACCTCCTGATCACCTTGATCGACCTGCCGTTCGCGGTCTCGCCGGTGATCTCGGGCATGATCTTCGTGCTGCTCTTCGGCGCTCACGGCTGGTTCGGAGAATGGCTTTTCGAGCACGACATCAGGATCATCTTCGCGGTGCCGGGCATCGTGCTCGCCACCACGTTCGTCACCGCGCCGTTCATCGCGCGGGAGCTGATCCCGCTGATGCAGGAGCAGGGATCGGAGGAGGAGGAGGCCGCGATCGTGCTGGGGGCGAGCGGGTGGCAGACCTTCTTCCGGGTGACGCTCCCCAACATCAAGTGGGGCCTGATGTACGGGCTGATTCTCTGCAACGCCCGCGCGATGGGCGAGTTCGGCGCGGTGTCGGTCGTCTCCGGCCACATCCGGGGCGAGACCAACACGCTCCCGCTGCACGTGGAGATTCTCTACAACGAGTACGCGTTCGCCGCCAGCTTCGCGGTGGCGTCGGTGCTCACCCTGCTCGCGCTGGTCACCCTGACGCTCAAGACCCTGGTGGAGAAAAGGATGGCGGCATGAGCATCGAGGTTCGCAACCTGCGCAAGGCGTTCGGCAACTTCGTCGCCCTCGACAACGTGAGTCTCGACGTGCCCGGCGGCGAGCTGGTGGCGCTGCTCGGGCCGTCGGGGTCCGGCAAGACGACGCTGCTCCGGATCATCGCCGGGCTCGAGCCGGCCGATCAGGGCGTGATCCGCTTCGAGGGCGAGGACACGACCGACCAGCCGGTGCGGGAGCGCCAGGTCGGCTTCGTGTTCCAGCACTACGCGCTGTTCCGGCACATGACCGTGTTCGAGAACATCGCGTTCGGCCTCAGGGTGCGTCCTCGCGCGGTCCGGCCGTCGAACGAAGAGATCAAGGACACCGTGACGGGCCTCCTCCGGCTGGTGCAGCTCGAGGCGCTGGGAAATCGCCGCCCGTCGGAGCTGTCGGGCGGCCAGCGGCAGCGGGTGGCCCTCGCCCGGGCGCTCGCGGTGAAGCCAAAGGTGCTGCTGCTCGACGAGCCGTTCGGCGCGCTGGATGCGAAGGTCCGGAAGGAGCTCCGCCGCTGGCTCCGCCGGCTGCACGAAGAAGTGCACGTGACCAGCGTCTTCGTCACCCACGACCAGGAAGAGGCGCTCGAGGTGTCGGACCGGGTCGTGATCATGAACGAGGGGCGGGTGGAGCAGAGCGGCAC
>CAYPAE010000177.1:0-991 GCA_964408595.1 uncultured Gemmatimonadaceae bacterium
CGTCGCTCGGAAGCTGCTCGACCAGCCTTGGGTGGCCGAAGAGCACGATCAGATCCGCGTCGGACGCATAGCTCGCGAGGGCTTCGCGGGAGGCGTCGCCGAACCCCGCCCTTCCCTTCCACGCCCGGGGCTCGGCGAAGACCAGGACCACGCGGGATCCGCCGGTGTAGCGGCTGGCGAGCTCGGGGCCCAGCGCTTTCGCCGTGTAGTCGCTCGGGCTCGGCGGGTACGGTCCACCGACATCGTCGTCCACCACCACCAGGTCGAGCGGGCCCGCGAGTCGCGGCGCGTCTCCCCGCACCATGCCCTGCTGGAGCAGCGCGTCGGCCAGCCCATTCGCCGACTCGAACGGACCGCGGCGCACCGGCGGCGTCGAGCGGGTCGCGGCCGCGACCGCGCGCTGGTACCGCTGCAGGGCTTCCTCGATCCGCTGGCGCGGCAGCGCTCCGCTCTCCACCGCGCTCGCCAGGGCGTCGCGCACCCGCCTCGGGTCCTTGGGATAGAGCAGCAGGTCCACCCCCGCCTGCACCGCCTCCACCGCCGCGTCGGATTCGCGGCGCCCCACGAGGGCGCCGTCCATGATGAGCGCGTCCGTCACCACCAGACCGTCGAAGCCGAGCGAGCGGCGGAGCTGGTCCATGATCCCGCGGGAGAGCGTGGCCGGAAGGCCCGACGGATCGAGCGCCGGGTACGCGACGTGGGCCGTCATTATCGCCGCGACGCCGCAGTCCACCGCCACGGTGAACGGCACCAGATCGCTCGCCGTGAGGCTCTCACGGCTCGCGTCCACGGCGGGGAGGGTGATGTGCGAGTCGGTGGCGGTGCGGCCGTGCCCCGGATAGTGCTTGGCGCAGGCCAGCGCGCCCGCCCCCTGGCAGCCCTCGATCCAGTTGCGGACCAGGGTGGCCACCCGATTCGGATCGCGCCCGAAAGCGCGGGTCTGCACGATCGGATTCTCCGGGAGCACGTCCAGGTCGGCGACCGGCGCGAA
>CAYPAE010000177.1:1001-5295 GCA_964408595.1 uncultured Gemmatimonadaceae bacterium
AAAACCCAGTTGATCCCGACCGCCCGGGCCTCCTGGGCCGTGACCGCCCCGGCCCACCGGGCGACCCCGGGATCGCCCATCGCCGCCAGCGCGAGGGGCGGTGGAAACTCGGTGAGCCCTTCCACCTGTTGACCGGCGCCACGCTCGAGATCCGAGGCGAGGAGCAGCGGCCGCTCGGCCCGGCGCAGGAGATCGGCGGTGAGGCGGCGCACGCTCTCCGCGTTGCCGCCGAAGATGATGAACCCGCCGACGCCGAGATCGAGCGCCTCGGCGATAGCGCCCGCCTCGCGGGCGAACGTTCCGGCGGGTCCCGCCCGGAGCGCGGGGAGAATCAGCCGTCCGGGGTCGAGGGCGTCAGCCATCAGGCGGGAGTGACGGCGCCGAGAACCCGGGAACCGGCCGCCCCGGTCGCGGCGGGGACGTTCCCGGGCTGCCCGTGCAACGTGAGATAGCCGAGCAGGGCGAAGGCGACGGCTTCCTTCGCGTCGCCGGGGAAGAAGAGCTCCTCGAAGGTGCGGAGCGGATGGTGGCCGGGCAGCGCGTCGAGGCAGCGCCGCAGCGCGGCCATCAACCCCGGGTGATGGCAGCCGCCGCCTGACGCCACGACTTCGGCGTCGCCCGGCACCCAGCGCCCTACCGCGCCGGCCACGCTCCGGGCGGTGAGCTCCACGGCGGTCGCCACGCCATCGGGGCCGGGGACGCGCCGGTGGAGCTCACCGGCGTACTGATCGCCGAACCGCTCGCGGCCGGTGCTCTTGGGCGGCGGAGAGGCGAAGAAAGGATCGCTGAGCAGCTCGGCCAGCACCGCCTCGTCCGCGCTGCCCTTGGCCGCGATGAGACCGTTGCGGTCGAACGAGCGGCGCGCGTCCACCAGCCGCGCCACGCCGTCGATGATGGCGACGCCGGGACCGGTGTCGAAGGCAAGCACGCCCTCCTCCTGCGCGCGCCGGGCGACGTAGGTGAGATTGGCCATCCCCCCAAGGTTGAGGAGGACACGCGGGTGATCGACGGCGGCGAAGAGCAGCACGTCGGCCATGGGCACGAGCGGCGCGCCCTGCCCTCCCGCCGCGACGTCGCGCGGCCTGAACCCGCTCACCACCCTCACCCCGAATCGCTCGGCGATGACCGCCGGCTCGCCCAGCTGCCAGGTGACGGCGGGCGGCTCGTGCCAGACCGTCTGGCCCGGAAACGCGATGAACGCGAGGTCGGAGGCGGGGGTCTGCGCCTGGGCGAGGAGGATCTGGATGGCATCCGCGGCCCACTCGGCGATGCGGACGTGGAGCCGCGCGAGCGCCGCCGGGCCTACCTGGCCGCCGGGGTCGAGCGCCGCGCGCAGCTCGGCGCGCTCCGCGTCGTCGTAAGGGCGGGTGACGAAGGCGAGCAACGTCGCACGGGTCGGCCCTTCGATCCGGACCAGGGCAGCGTCCACGCCGTCGAGGGAAGTGCCTGACATCAGGCCGACGCCGAGCATGGGACGCTCGGTCATGTGCTCCGCACCGGCGGGGGATCGCCCACGATCTCCCGCAGGCGGCCCTGGTGCTCCTCCAGCAGGCGCTCCGCCTCGTCGCGGGAGACTCGGCGCCGAGCCATCACGATCGCGGTCTTCACCTTGCCGTCAGCCGCCTGGATCACGTCTCGGGCCTCGTCGCGGCCGAGGCCGGTGGTCTCCATGACGATGCGCTGGCTGCGGTCGATCAGCTTGTCGTTCCAGGCCCGGAGGTCCACCATCAGGTTGCCGTACGTCTTGCCCAGCCGGATCATCGCGCCGGTGGTGAGGGTGTTGAGCACCAGCTTGGTCGCGGTCCCCGCCTTCATCCGGGTGGACCCGGTGACGACTTCAGGGCCGACGGCGACCACGACGCAGACGTCGCAGGTCTCCCGCAGGAGCTTGGGCGGCTCGGAGCAGGAGACGATCGCGGTGCGGGCGCCGAGCGTCTGCGCGCGGGAGAGCGCCGCCCGCACGAAGGGTGTGGTGCCGCTCGCCGCGATGCCGACCACCACATCGTCCGGGCCAATGCGACGCGCGTCCATCTCACCGATGGCGGCGTTCACGTCGTCCTCGGCGCCTTCCACCGACTTCACCAGAGCCGGATAGCCGCCGGCGATCACGCCGACCACCATTTCCGGCGGCGTGCCGAAGGTGGGGGGGCACTCCGCGGCGTCGAGCACGCCCAGCCGCCCGCTGGTGCCCGCGCCGACGTAGACCAGCCGACCTCCCGCGCGGAAGGCGGCCTCGATCAGGTCTACCACCCGCGCGATCTCCTCGCGGGCCCGGGCAACGGCACCGGGCACGGTCGCATCCTCGACGCCGATGAGATCGACGATCTCCAGCGAGGAGGCGGTATCTATGGTAGAGCTGCGGGGATTGCGCCGCTCGGTCAGGCGCGAGTCGAGGTAGTCGTCAGCCACGCGGGAACAGGATGATGGTTTCCAAGCGCCAGCCCGGGGCTAAATTAGACCGCGTCGAACATCCGGGGCAACTCCCGGCTCTCCGATCCTTCCCCGCCTTCGAGGTCTCCGTGCGTTCCTGCCGACCGACCCTGCCCCTGCTCGCTCTCGCCATCGCGGCTGGCTGCGCCGGCCGCGCGACCGATGCGCCCGCGCCTGCCGCCGGGATCGCCGCCGATTGGCGGTTCACCGGCAAGGCGCGGGTGACCGAGGCCCCGGCCGCGCTGGTCGTGTCCGGCCACCCGCTGGCGAGCGAGATCGGGCGGGACATCCTGCGGGCCGGCGGCAACGCGGTGGATGCGGCGGTCGCGGTGGGGTTCGGGCTCGCGGTGGTGCACCCGGAAGCCGGGAACATCGGTGGCGGCGGGTTCATGGTCATCCGGACAGCCGACGGCGAGGTGCACGCGCTCGACTACCGCGAGACCGCCCCGGGGCGAGCGACGCGTGACATGTACCTCGACCCGAACGGCGAGCCGACCGAGCTCAGCGTCACGGGGCACCTGGCGGCCGGCGTGCCCGGCGCCGTGGCCGGACTGACCGCGGCGCACCTCCGGCTCGGCCGGCTGCCGTTCGATTCGGTCATCGCGCCGGCCATCCGGCTGGCGCGCGACGGATTCGTGGTGGACCAATACCGGAGCGAGTCCATTCGGAGCGACAGCGCCCGCCTCAGCTCGTTTCCCGCCTCACTCGCCACTTTCCTGCCGGCTGGGCGTCCGCCGGCACCGGGATCAGTCCTCGCCCAACCCGAGCTCGGCGCGACTCTCGAGACGATCCGGAAGCATGGAGCGGCGGGCTTCTACACGGGTTGGGTGGCCGATTTGCTCGTGGCTGAAATGGAGCGTGGCGGCGGACTCATCAGCCATGCCGACCTGGCCGGGTACCGGGCGATCTGGCGGGACCCGATCACGATCCGGTACCGGGGCCACACGATCTACTCGATGCCTCCCGCCTCGTCGGGCGGCGTCACGATGGGGGAGATCCTCAACATCATGGAGGGGTACGATCCCCTCCCGCCGTTCGGCACTCCGGCGCTCCTGCACCGCGAGGCCGAGGCGATGCGGCGCGCGTTCACCGACCGCAACAAGCACCTGGGAGATCCGGATTTCGTGCGGAACCCGATCGACCGGCTGCTCTCCAAGGACTACGCGGCAACGCTCCGTAGCGAGATCGGCGAGCGCGCCACCCCCACGCCGCGCTTCGACCCCGCGGCCGCGGGCGGCTGGTCCACCACCCACTACTCGGTGGTGGACGCCGAGGGCAACGCGGTAAGCTGCACCACGACGCTCAACAACAGCTACGGCAGCGCGGTGACGGTGACCGGCGCCGGGTTCCTCCTCAATGACGAGATGGACGACTTCGCGACCGCGCCCGGCAAGCCGAACATGTACGGCCTGGTGCAGGGCGAGGCCAATGCTATCGCGCCGGGCAAGCGGATGCTCTCGGCGATGACGCCGAGCATCGTGCTCGATCCCAGCGGACGGCTCAACCTGGTGGTGGGAACCCCGGGCGGGCCGCGCATCATCACCATGGTCTACCACGTGATCTCGAACGTGATCGATCACCGGATGCCGCTTCCCGGGGCGGTGACGGCGCCGCGGATGCACCACCAGGCGCTGCCCGACAGCCTCCAGGTCGAGGACGACGGCTTCACGACGACGACGCTCGACAGCCTCCGCGCGCGGGGCCACGGGGTCACTGCCGGCGATTACTGGGGGGACGTCGAAGCGATCATCCGCACGCCGCGTGGGTGGCAAGGGGTGAGCGATCCGCGGAGGGGGGGAGGGGGCGCGGGATATTGAAAAAGCGGGGCAGCGGGGCGGCGGGGCGGCGGGGCAGTAGGTTCGAA
>CAYPAE010000178.1:0-3517 GCA_964408595.1 uncultured Gemmatimonadaceae bacterium
ACCCGGTCGATGTCCGCCAGCTCCTTGTCCCAATTGCGTGGTGGCTCGGTCATGCCGGCTCCCGGCTGAGGCCATATCGCTCGATCTTCTTGTAGAGATTGGAGCGCGGCATCTTGAGCGCGCGCGCCGTCTCCGAGACGTTCCAGTCGTGCTCCCGCAGCCTCTGGATCAGGAAGTTCTTCTCGGCGTCCTGCTTGAAGGTCTCGAAGGTCTGAGTGCCGCCCGGTGCCCCGGAGCCGCCGGCCGAGCCGTCGGCGCCGGGGAGCAGCCGGTCGATGTCGCCCGGCGCCACCACCTTTCCCGAGGCCAGGATCAGGGCGCGCTCGACCGCGTTCCGCAGCTCGCGGATGTTGCCGGGCCAGGACCGGGCCTGGAGCCGGCGCACCGCGTCCTCCGAGAACTTCCTGCCCGGTACGCCGGCGCTCGAGGCCAGCTGCTCGGCGAAATGCGCCACCAGCGCCGGCACGTCCTCCAGCCGCTCGCGCAGCGCCGGCACCTCGATCGGCACCACGTTCAGCCGATAGAGCAGGTCCTCCCGGAACCGGCCCTCCGCGATCTCCGACTCGAGGTCCTTGTTGGTCGCGGCCAGCACCCGCACATCCACCTGGATCGACTTGGCCCCGCCGATCCGGGTGACCACGCCTTCCTGAAGGACCCGGAGCAGCTTGGACTGGGCGGCGAGCGACATGTCACCCACCTCGTCGAGAAAGAGCGTCCCGCCGTCGGCCTGCTCGAACTTTCCCGCCCGGTCGGCGAAGGCCCCGGTGAACGAGCCCTTCATGTGGCCGAACAGCTCGCTCTCGATCAGCTCGGATGGAATCGCGGCGCAGTTGACCTCGACGAACGCCTGGTCCCGGCGCGGCGATGCCTCGTGCAGCGCGCGCGCCACCAGCTCTTTGCCGGTCCCGTTGTCGCCGGTGATGAGGACCCGCGCCGCGGTCGGGCCGACCTTCGCCACCAGCTCGCGTACCTGCTCGAGCGCCGGACTCGATCCCACCATCTGGTACCGGCTCTCCGCCGCTTCCCGAAGCCGGGCGTTCTCCCCCACCAGCTCCGCGTGAGCCAGCGCGTTCCGCACCGTGAGCAGCAGGCGGTCGGTGTCGAGCGGCTTCTCCAGGAAGTCGAAGGCGCCGCGTTGGGTAGCCTCGACGGCGGTGGCGATCGTCCCATGGCCGGAGATCATCACGATCTGCGGGCTCGAGTCGAGGTCGCGCAGCCGGGTGAGCGTCTCCAGCCCGTCCAGCCCGGCCATCTTCACGTCGAGGAAGACGAGGTGCGGGTGGAACTCGGTGTAGAGGCTGATCGCCTCACCGCCCGACGCGGCGACGCGCACGTCGAGGTCCTCGTACTCGAGGACTTGCTTGAGCGCCTGCCGGATTCCCTGCTCGTCGTCCACGATCAACACCCGGTGACTCATGAGCGCGTCGCTCCGTAGAGGGTGGCGCCGCCGGGCCGGACCCGGATCGACCTGATCCCTTCGGGCACTTTCACCGGCACCGTCGTCCGCTCGAGGTCACCCAGCGCGCGGCCCACGAGGCCGGGGACCATCGCGTCCGGGACCGTAACGTCGCCGATACGGAACGAGCGGACCCGCCACTCGCCGGCGCCGGGTCGCGTCACCTGCACCGGTCCGGCCGCCTGGACCGGCTCCGTCGGCCGCAGCGCGCCGCCGAGGGGACCCATCATCTCCCGCGGCAACCGTCCGGTGCGGAGCCGCGCGCTGACCTGGATCTCGCCGTCCAGCAGCTCGACCTGAAGCGAGTCGAGCTGGGAGCGAAGCTCCCGATCCATGCCGCTTCCCACCAGCGACGCGAACTCCGACGCCGTGAGCACGACCGAGTCCGCCCGCCATCCGTTGAGCGAATCCACCTTGGCCTTCGCGGACTCGAGGGAGCTGACGCCGGGCCTTCCGCTCGACGACGGCACGACACCCTGGATCCGCTCGATGAGCCGGCGCCCCTCGTGCTCCAGGCGGTCGCGGTAGAGGTAGGCCAGCCCGAGAGCCACGATCAGTCCGAGGCAGCCGAGCAGCTTGAAGGGGGCGGTGAGGCATCCCATCACGAGGCCAGCTCCAGCGTGAGCCGCGGCTCGTAGCGCGGACCGCCGCGGCCGAGCACGCTTTCGTAGAGGACCAGCTCGGAGGCGACAAACGGCACCGGCTGGTAGGCGCCGGCGAGACTCTCCAGCGCGTCCGGAGGAAGCCGCTGTCCCTCGCGCACTCGCGCCAGCGTGACGTGGGGCCGGAATGGCGTGCCCTCCGGCGCGAAGCCGATCGCGTCGGCCAGGCGCTCCAACCGGTCCTGCAGCAGCTCGAGCGCCGGCGGCGCGTCGAGCCCGACCCAGATGATCCGCGGCCGCCGGAAATTGGGGAACGCCCCGATCTCCGCCAGGCGGAGCGGCAAGGCGCCGGTGCCCGGCACGGCGGATCGCACCGCCTCCTCGATCACCTCGAGCCTGCCTGGCGGCACCTCGCCGAAGAACTTCACCGTGAGATGCAGGCCCTGATCGTGCACCAGTCGGAGCGGCCACCCCGGCTCGCGAAGGCGGGCGAGGAGCCTCGCGATCTCTCCCCGGGCGGGCTCGGGGATCGGTACCGCCGCGAACAGGCGCATCACCCGGCGCCTCCGGGCGCCAAGGCGAGCAGTCGTCCCCGCCGGTAGCCCCGCGGGTCGAGCTCCACGTCGTCGAAGCCGAGCCCCGCGAAGAAGCGGCCGACCATCTCCCACTGCGATCGCAGCAGCGTCATCTCGCTCCGCGCCACTTCAACGCTCGCCCGGCTCCCGTGGTGCCGGACGCGCAGATCGCCGGCGACGCCGAGGGAGCGGAGAAAGGCCTCGCCCTCCTCCACCTGCCGCAGCCGCTCGACCGTGATCTCGAGGCCGTAGCGCACCCGGCTCGACAGGCAGGGGGCGGCGGGCGCATCCCAGGTGGGAAGACCCAGCTCCCGGGAGGCGGCTCTCACCGCCTCCTTGCTCCATCCCAGCTCCGCCAGCGGGGAGCGGATTCCCGTCTCCCGTCCCGCGCGGAGCCCAGGGCGGTGCTCGCCGAGATCGTCGGCGTTGGTGCCGTCCATGATGGTGTCGAAGCCCTGTCGGCGAGCGACTTCCCCGAGTCGGGTCCACAGCTCGGACTTGCAGAAGTAACACCGGTCGGTGGCATTGCGGAGATAGCGCGGATCGTCCAGCTCGTGGGTGTCCAGCTCCAGCAGCGGGACCTGGAACCGCGCGGCGAGCTCCACGGCGGTGCGATACTGGACCTCGGGATAGGACGGGCTCCGCCCGATCGCGGCGAGGAACCGCTCGGAACCGAGCGCTTCGCTCGCCACCACGGCGAGCAGTGCGGAATCGACCCCGCCGGAATACCCGAGGAGCACCTTGCCGAGCCCCAGCAGGTGCCGCCGCAGGAGATCGAGGTCTGTCATGGGGGAGAAACGTAAACGAATCGCCGCCCTGAGCGAAGCGAAGGGACCGAAGCCGCGTTGTCACCCTGAGCCCTTCGCCTCCGCTCAGGGCAGGCT
>CAYPAE010000178.1:3527-5262 GCA_964408595.1 uncultured Gemmatimonadaceae bacterium
ATCGCCGCCCTGAGCGAAGCGAAGGGGCCAGGTTGTCACCCTGAGCCCTTCGGCTGCGCTCAGGGCAGGCTCCGCGAAGGGGCCGGAGCCCCGCTAATTTCTCCCTGTGCCGGACAGCTATCTCGAGATCACCCCCGCCCTGCTTCTCCCCGTGTCGGAGCTGGACTACCGGGCCACCCGCTCCGGCGGTCCCGGTGGGCAGCACGTCAACACGTCGTCCACCCGCATCGAGCTGTGGTGGGACATCGGCGCCTCGCCCACGCTGACCGACGAGCAGCGGGCGAGGCTGCTCGGGCGTCTCGCGACCCGTCTCGACGGCGAGGGTCGCCTCCGGATCGTGGCCTCCGAGTCCAGGAGCCAGCTGCGGAACCGGGAGGCCGCCACCGAGCGGCTGCGCGAGGTCGTCGCCGCGGCGCTGGCGGTCGCGAAACCACGCAAGCGCACCAAGCCGAGCCGCGCGGTGAAGGCGGCGCGCCTGGAGGCCAAGCGCCGCCGTTCCGTCACCAAGCGCGAGCGCCGGCCGCCGCGACACGACGACTGAGGGGAAACCGAGCCTCGGAGCGGGTCGTAGAGCCTTCATGCCCGCCCACCGGCCCTTCGCCGTCGCGCTCGCCGCCGTCGCGCTCGCGGCCGTCGCGGCGCTCCCGCCCCTCCTCGTCGCGCAGGGGAGCGTCGATCGCGGCGGCTTCATCGTCTGCCTCGGTGCCGATACCCTGGCGGTCGAGCGCTACAGCCGCTCGGCGACGAAGCTGGAGAGCGAGATAGTTCTCCGGGCCCCCGCGGCCCGGCGCGTCACCTATACGGCCGCGCTCGACTCCCGGGGGGCGGTGAGGAGCTTCATCCTCGCGATGGATCCTCTCGCACCTGGCCCCATGGCGCCCGCACCCAGCCGGGGCACCCTCTGGTTCCGGGGTGACACGGCGGACGTTTCATTGACGCTGGGCGACAGCACCCGAACGATCAAGGTCGCCGCAAGGCCCGGATCCATGCCGCTGGCGGCCTTCTCGCACGCCCTGGTGGAGCAGGCGATTCTCCAGGCCAGGCGCACCGGAAAGGACAGCGTCGAGTTCGACTGGGTCGGCGTCGGGGCCTCCAAGGCCTATCCCGCCTACGTGACGCGGCGGCAGGACGGCTCGGTGGTGGTCGGATTCTTCCACGCGCCGGCGGTGGTCACGGTGGACGGGGAGGGCCGCATACTCACGCTCGACGGACGAGCCAGCACGGCGAAGGTCGAGGTCCAGCGGGTGAAGGCGCCCGACCTCGAGCACTTCGCCCGAGCGTTCGTCGCGGCGGAGGCGGCCTGGGGGCCGGTCGGGCAGCTCTCGCCGCGGGACACCGTTCACGCCGAGATCGGGACGGCCCGCCTGCTGGTGGACTACGGCCGCCCCCGCAAGCGAGGCCGCGTCATCTTCGGCCAGGTGGTGCCCTGGAACCAGGTGTGGCGGACCGGGGCCAACGCCGCCACCCAGCTCAGCACCGATGTACCGCTCAGGGTCGACGGCCGGACGATTCCCGCGGGGCGGTACAGCCTCTGGAGCGTCCCCACGACTTCGGGAGCGACGCTCATCGTGAACCGGCAGACCGGTCAGTGGGGCACCGAGTACGATGCGGGCCAGGACCTCGCCCGTGTCGCTCTGACCCGCGAATCGCTGTCGGCGCCTATGGAGCAGTTCACCATCGCGATCGAGCCGGCGGACGGCGGCGGCGTGCTGCGCATGAGCTGGGAC
Source organism: uncultured Gemmatimonadaceae bacterium (assembly GCA_964408595.1). Lineage (GTDB taxonomy): Bacteria > Gemmatimonadota > Gemmatimonadetes > Gemmatimonadales > GWC2-71-9 > CAVVWJ01. The sequence continues at coordinate 5,255 of CAYPAE010000178.1, forward strand.
ACGACGAG
>CAYPAE010000179.1:0-5209 GCA_964408595.1 uncultured Gemmatimonadaceae bacterium
ACCGTGGACACCGACCCCGATTCCGGGAATATTCAGCGCATGCACGACCTCACCGAACCGCTGGATCCCTCCGAGAGGTCCCGGGGCGTGGCGACGGCACTCGCCGCTCTCCTGGGCCCCTTCGGCGCGCACCGGTTCTACGTCGGAAAGACCGGCAGCGGTGCCCTCATGCTCGTCACTTTCGGCGGCCTGGGCGTCTGGTGGCTGTACGATCTCATCGTTGTCGCCGCCGGAGACTTCCGTGACGCCAACGGCCGCCGGTTGAGCCGGTGGGACCCCCAGGTCGCCGACGCCCAGAGCACGGAGCTGCTCGCTCAGGACGTGGACGCCCTCCGCGGCGAGGTCGCCGAGCTTGCCGAACGGCTGGACTTCGCCGAGCGCCTCCTGGCCCAGCCGCGCGACGCCTCTTCCTCCATCTCCCCCAGGCGACCCTGAATGGGCACGACCGAAGCCGCCGCCGGTCGGCTCCTGCCCCGGCGGGAAGACCTGCGTGCCATGGTCGGCCTCGCCGCACCCGTCGTCCTCATCCAGGTCGGGATGATGCTCATGGGCGTGGTGGACACGATCATGGTCGGGCATCTCTCCGCCGTGGCGCTGGCCGCCGTCGCGCTCGGCAACCTCTATTTCTTCGGGCTGGGCGTGTTCGGCATGGGCACGTTGATGGTCCTCGACCCTGTCGTCGCCCAGGCCGTCGGCGCGCGGGACGGTCCGGCCATCGCAAGGGGAATCCAGCGCGGCGCGCTGGTGGCGCTGATGCTGGCACTTCCCGCGACGGTCCTGCTGCTGCTCGCCGAGCCGTTCATGGTGCTGGCCCGGCAGCCGGTGGACGTGGTGCCTCACGCCGCCGACTACGCCGTTCGCCTCGCGCCGGGGGTTCTGCCGTTCTTCCTGTTCGTCGTGCTCCGCCAGAGTCTGCAGTCCCTGCACCTCACGGCGCCGATCATGATCTCGATCGTCGTGGCCAACCTCGTCAACGCCGCGCTCAACTGGGTGCTGATCTTCGGCCATTTCGGCGCGCCCGCGCTGGGCGTCATCGGGTCCGCCTGGGCCACGACCCTGAGCCGGTGGCTGCTGGCCCTGCTGCTTCTGGCGTTGACATGGGGAAGACTGAGGCCCCACTTGCTTCCGGTCCGGCCCGAGATCTGGCGGTGGGCTCCCCTCGGACGAATGCTGCGACTGGGGGTGCCGATCGGGTGCCAGTACACCCTCGAGTTCGGCGCCTTTGCCTTCGTGGCCCTGATGATGGGGTGGCTGGGGACCCGCGCGATGGCGGGACACCAGGTCGCCATCAACCTCGCCTCCCTGACCTTCATGGTGCCGCTCGGCGTGGCCGACTCGGCGTCCATCCTCGTGGGGCATGCCGTCGGGCGGGGGGATCTGCCGGGAACGAGGGGCGCCGCGCGGGCGGCCCTCCTCTGCGGCATCGGCTTCATGAGCTGCACGGCCGTCGCTTTTCTCACCCTGCCGGGTCCACTGGCCCGGCTCTATACCACGGACGCCTCGGTCATCGCCGTCGCGGTGGGCCTCATTCCGCTCGCCGGTGTCTTCCAGGTGTTCGACGGCACTCAGGTGGTCGGGGGCGGCATCCTGCGTGGACTGGGTGAGACGAAGGTCGCGATGCTGGTCAACCTCCTCGGCTACTGGTTCTTCGGCCTGCCGCTGAGCTATCTGCTGGGGTTTGTCTTGGAATTGGGTCCGGCGGGACTCTGGTACGGGCTGGTGCTGGGGCTCGCCGCGGTCGCGACGATCCTGCTGTTCAGGGTCCGGATGGCGTTGGCGAGGGAGCGCCGCCGGGTGCTGATCGACCATCCCCCGCTCGAGCCCGCCCTGGACTCCTGAAAAATGGCGATCCGCAAAAATGGCGATCCGCCTTGGGCCGCCGCCCGCCGGAGATGTCGAGTCCCCCGCAGAGCGCCGGCCCCAGACGGATCGCCTTGGTCTACCGGGACGCCTCTTTCTCGCTCTTGATGCCCTCTTCCTCGGCCTCGGGATTGATCACACTCTCCGCCAGCGCCGTGAGCCGCTGGTCGGTGGCCTCTTCCTCATCTAGGTTCTGTCCCAGGAGCTCGTGCGCCTGATCGTAGCCCAGCATCTCGGCGTAGGTACAGAGGCAGCCGTACGACGCGATCTCGTAGTGCTCCACTTTCTGGGCCGCGGCGATGAGGGCCGCATCGAGCACCGCCGGATCGGCGTCCTGCTCCATGGTCTTCTTGCCCTCCTCGATCAGTCCCGCCATGCCCTCGCACTTCTTCCCCTTGGCCGGATGGCCGAGCAGGTTGAAGACTTGCTCCAGCCGCCGGACCTGGCCCTCGGTCTGGACCCGGTGCTCGTCGAACGCGGCCTTCAGATCGGGGTTGGTGGCCGCTTTGGCCATCTTGGGGAGTGCCTTGAGGACCTGACCTTCGGCGTTATAGATGTCCTGCAGTTCGTGGACGAGCAGGTCGTCCAGCGAGGAAAGCTTGGGCATGGTGTTCTCCTTATGCGACTAGGCGGCCGGAAGAGACGCGCCTCGGAATCGAGGTGGTTGCGGCAACGGGCCACAACCTATGGAAGCGGCAGCGGGAGCGACCGTGCTCTGCGTCACCATCGCGCTGAAGCGACGGCCACCCGTCACCGTCACTTGAGACTCGGCACCTAAGACATGCAGACCACACTGACCGCGCTCGCGGTCATTACGGTAGGCTACATCTTCGCCTACCTGATCTTCGATCGGCTGCGCGACCGATACGGATACGTCGGGGGCGCCGAGTACGTCGTCATCGGCTTTCTTCTCGGGCCTCGGGTGACCGGCCTTCTCGATGCCGGGCAGGTCCAGGACCTCACCCCGATCGTGAGTCTGGCGCTCGGCTGGCTGGGGATGTTGCTGGGTACTTACTTCCGGCTGCCCACCATGGCCCTGATCGACGGCGACCATCTGCAGATCGCCTTCGCCGAGGCCGTCGCCACGTTCGGCATCGCCCTGGCGGCGCTCCTCGGTCTCTTCCGGTACCTGGCCGAGATGCCGTGGGCGGAGGCGGCGGTCCTTTCCGTAACGCTGGCCGCGGTCGCCACCCTGAGCTCTCCGGTCGCGGTGGATGCGGTGGTGAACCGGCTGCGGGTCCGCTCGCGGGTGCCTCCCGTGCTTCAGCTCACCGCCCGCATAGACGCGCTGGTGGCGGTCGTCGCGTTCGGTCTCATGCTCGCCATCTTCCACCAGGGCGACGTGGCTCCCGGCGTCCGGCCGCCCACGGCGACGGAGTGGTCGGTCATCAACGTGGCGGTGGGGGTCGCTTCCGGGGTGCTCTTCCACCTGTTCCTGGGGCCCCGCGGCCATCTCGACGAAGGACGGCTGTTCGTCGCCCTGGCGGGAGCGATCGTGGTGGCCAGTGGGGCGAGCTACTACCTCAACCTCTCCCCGATCTTCACCAACCTGGTCCTCGGCTTCATCCTGGTGAACAGCGGGAGCGCGCACCGCGACGTGACCCGGCTGCTGCTCTCGACCGAGCGCCCGGTGTACCTCGCCCTGCTGCTCTTCGCCGGCGCGGCGTGGAGCCCCGGGTCGGTGGATCTGCTGTTCATCGCCCCGCTGTTCGTGGTGATCAGGGTCTTGTCCCGATTTCTGGGTGGGCAGATCGCCGGCGGGCACGTCGCGCCGCCGGAATTGCGGGCGCCGGGCCTCGGGCGGGGCCTCCTGGCGCTGGGCGGCATCGGCGTGGCGCTGGCCCTCAACTACGGGCAGGTCTATCCCGAGCTCCATCCCCGGCTGGTCCTGACCGCGACCCTCCTCGCGGTGCTTCTCTTCGAGATCGTGGCCAGCCGGGAGGCATCCGCCTTCATCCTCAGCCTGGGTAGCCGGGCGCCGGAGCCCGGCGCGACGGAGGCGGGGCTGGAAGCGGTCGCCGAGCCCCGATGATCCGGCGACTCGTCGTGCTGGCGCTCCTGGTCGGCGGCGCCCTCCTCCTCGAACCGCTGCGAGTTCCGACCGAAGGCGTCATCGCGCCTCGGTCGCTCTTCCTCTTCGGTATCCTCCTCCTCACCGCCGACACCTTCGGAGCGTTGGCCCACGACCTGGGTTTCCCCCGGTTGGTGGGATATCTGGTTGCGGGGCTGGCGTTGGGCCCGTCGGTGCTGGACGTGGTGCCCCCGGGGGTGCTTCAGGACCTCTCGATGATGAAGCAGCTGGCGGTGGGCGTCATCGCACTGCTGGCCGGGGCCGAGCTGCGGGTGAAAGACCTGGTGGAACGCTTCCGCGCCATCGTCTGGATCCTGGCGCTCCAGACCGCGGCGGTCCTGGTCGGTCTCACCATTCTGGTTCTGCTGCTCCGTCCGTGGGTCCCGTTCCTCCAGGATCTCGAGGTCCCGGCGCTGCTCTTCGTCGCTTTCCTGTTCGCCGCGACCCTCACCGTCAATTCGCCGATGGTCACCCTCGCGCTGCTGACCGAGACTCGCGCCGACGGCCCCCTCGCCAGGACCACCCTGAGCGTGGTCCTGGTCGCGGACGTGCTGGTGATCCTCATCTTCACCGTGGCGTTCAGCCTTGCCCAGGCGAGTCTCGGCGGGGCCACCGCAAGCGCCCCCGAGATCCTGCTCCGGCTCCTGCGGGAGGTGGTCGGGTCCATCCTCGCCGGCGCCCTGGTCGGGGCCGTCCTCACGCTCTACCTCCGGTTCGTGCGCCGGGAGCTGGTGGTCTTTGCGATCGTCCTCGTCTTCGCGACCGCGGCGGCGGCCCAGGCGCTGCATTTCGAGCTCCTCCTGAGCATGCTGGTGGCCGGCTTCCTGGTCGAGAACGTGGCGCCGGTCCGGGCGGAGCCGCTGGTGGAGATGCTCCACGTGATGGCGGTGCCCGTGTTCGTGGTCTTCTTTGCCATGGCGGGGGCCGACCTTCGGCTCCAGACCTTCGTCGCCCTCTGGCCGATCGTCCTGACGGTGGCCCTCGTCCGGGTGGGACTGGTCTACGCCGGCAGCACGGCGGGTGCCCGGTTGGGGCGTGCGGAGCCGATCGTCGCCCGCTACGCCTGGACCGGCCTGGTCAGTCAGGCCGGGGTGGCCCTGGGGCTGGCGACGATCGTGGCGGACCGGCTCCCGAGGCTCGGGTTGGCGATGCACACCGTGATCGTGGGCATCATCGCCTTCAACGAGTCGGTGGGGCCGGTGCTGTTCCGGAGCGGGCTCGATCGGGCGGGCGAGATCCAGATCCATGGCCTCAGGCATCGCGGCGGGATGCCACCGG
>CAYPAE010000180.1:0-5134 GCA_964408595.1 uncultured Gemmatimonadaceae bacterium
ATGACCCACCTCTCGATTGAGACGCTGGTCGGCCTCCGAGAAGCCGGCAACGAGCCGGGTGACGCCGCGGCGCGCGAGCACCTGGACGGCTGCGCTCTCTGCCGCGGCGAGCTCGAGCGGCTGCACCAGCGGGTTGCCCGGCTCAAGTCGCTGCCCCCGCTGCGCCCGTCCCGGGATCGGTGGCCCGCCGTGCGGGAGCGGATCCGGGCGGAGCGGAGGCACCAACGCGCCCGGTTCGCCGGTCTCGCCAGTCTGGCCGCGGCCGCTTCGGTCGCCCTGGCGGTCGGGGTGAGCACCTTCCGGCCACCGGAGACGGAGCAGGCACCCGCGGAGATCGAGCAGGCGATGGTTCGCTCCCGGGTCCTGGAGTCCGCCCTCGACCGAATCGATCCCGAGAGCCGGGTGCTCGACGGCCGTACCGCGGGGATCGCTCAGGAGCTGGAAGACCGCATCGCCCGGTTGGACCGCGAGCTGGAGATGGTCGAGCTGATGGAGCGGCAGTCGCGGGACGCGGAGCTCCTGAAGCTCTGGCGCGAGCGGGTCGGCCTGCTCGACGCTCTGGTGGACGTACACGTAACCCGCGCCAGTCACGTGGGGCTCTAGCCCCGGAGGGTCCTCTCATGCGACGTCAAGCGATCATCGGCGCGCTCCTCGCGGCCGGTGGCCTCGCCGCCCCCACGTCCTGGGCAACGGCCCAGGAGCCGGAGCCGGAGGTCATCCATCTCGAGCACGGCCCCGACCGGCTGATGCGGATCATGCTCGACCGGCGCGCGCGGCTCGGAATCAAGGTGAACCTCCAGGCTCGCCAGACCGACTCGATCGGCGCCTACGTGGACGCGGTCACCCCCGGCGGCCCCGCGGCCCGGGCCGGGATCCGGTCGGGTGACATCATCACCAGGCTGAACGGGAAGTCGGTGCTCGCGGGCGGCGCGGCCGAGGACGGCGACCTCCACGCGCAGGAATCGCTGCCGGGCCTCCGGCTCATCGAGCTGGCTGCACGGCTGGAGCCCAACGACACGGTGCCGGTGGAGTATCGCCGGGGGAAGGACCGCCGGACCGCCTCCGTCGTGACCGCGAACGAGCCGGACGTGGCCTTCGGGCCGGGCGAGGGCGGGCGGTTCAGCTTCCGCTTCCCGGGCCCCGACCGGCCGGGCGGGGGCCATTCCTTCCCCGCGGGCGACTTCCTGGAGCGGTTCGAGATGGCCAGCCCCCACTGGGAGTTCTTCAGCGGCTCGCCGCTGGGCCGGCTCGAGCTGGCTCCCCTCAACTCCGATCTGGGCCGGTACTTCGGCACCGACGAGGGGGTGCTGGTGATCAGCGCGCCCAAGGACTCGGCGCTGGGGCTCCGGGGCGGCGACGTGGTGCTGGCCGTGGACGGCCGCGCCCCGTCGAGCCCGTCCCACCTGCTCAGGATCTTGCGGAGCTACGAACGGGGAGAAACCTTCAAGCTGGACATCATGCGGAATCGCAAACGGGAGACGGTCACCGCCCGCGTCGGCGAGCACCACGATTGAGTCTCGCTCCCTCCTGTGCGCCCGCTCACAGATGTCCTACCGAGGACGCTGATATATCTTCGGCCCACCTTGGAGGGAACTATGGGAATCCTGTGGACCTTGATCATCGGGTTGGTCGTCGGCGCCGTCGCCAAGCTGTTGATGCCCGGCAAGGATCCTGGCGGGTACATCGTCACCATGCTGATCGGCGTGGCCGGCGCCCTGCTGGCTGGCTTCCTCGGCCGTGCCATGGGCTGGTACGCCAACCCCGGCGAGGGCCCTGGGATCATCGCCTCGATCATCGGCGCGATGCTCCTGCTGTTGCTCTACCGGATGTTCGTGGGACGGAGGGGCACGACGGTTCCGTAGGGCGGTAAGGCGGGCAGGCGGGCTGACAGAAGTTGTCACCCTGAGCGGAGCGAAGGGGACTGCACTGACATGGTCCCCTTCGCTGCGCTCAGGGTGACAAGTGTCAGACCGCGAGCAGGCTTCGGGCCTCGCTCCCCGGATGCACCCGTGAGGCGAGATCGGCAAACATCGGCAGGTCCAGGCTCTGCGCGCCGTCGCTCATCGCGCGGTCCGGATCGGGGTGCACCTCCACCAGAAGCCCGCAGGCCCCGGCGGCGAGTGAGCCGAGGCCGAGCGGCACGACCAGCGACCGGATGCCGGCCGCGTGGCTCGGATCCACGATCACCGGCAGGTGGGTGCGCTCGCGGACCATCACCACCGCGTTGAGGTCCAGCGTGTGCCGGGTGGCCCGCTCGAAGGTCCGGATGCCCCGCTCGCAGAGCACCACGTTGGGGTTCCCCTCGGCCAGGATGTATTCCGCCGCCATCAGCCATTCCTCGATCGTCGCCCCCGCGCCCCGCTTGAGCAGGATCGGCTTGCCGCTCCGGCTGGCGGCGCGGAGCAGGGTGAAGTTCTGCATGTTGCGCGCGCCGATCTGGAGCATGTCGGCGAAGTGCGCGACCACCGCCACCTCCTCCCAGCTCAGCACTTCGGTGACGACGGGAAGACCGGTGCGCTCGCGCGCGTCGGCCAGGTAGCGCAGCCCCTTCACGCCCAGGCCCTGGAAGTCGTAGGGCGACGTCCGCGGCTTGTACGCGCCGCCGCGCAGCATGTCTCCGCCCAGCTTGGCGATCGCCTCCGCCGTCTCGAGGATCATCGCCTCACTCTCGACCGAGCAGGGGCCGGCGATGAGCACCGGGCTCTCCCCCCCGAAGACGACGTGCCGTACTTCGACCCGGCTCCCATCGGGCACGCGCCGGCGGTCCACCAGCGGGATGTCGGGCTTCCTGGTGTGATGCGCCGGGGTCGGCGGTGGCGCGGAGAGCCGGGAGCCTTCGACCCAGGCCTCGTAGCTTCCCAGCACCACGACACGCGCCGCGAGCGCCTCGACCTCCTCGAGCGCCTCCGCCAGCCGCGGATCGGTCGCCGAGCCGTCCACGTCCACATAGAACCGATAGGTCCACGGAGCCGACCGCTCGGGGCGCGACTGCAGCGCCATGAGGTTGACTCCCCGCACGCCGAACGCCTGGAGGGTCAGCGCCAGCATTCCCGGCTTGTGGTCGATCAGCACGATCACCGAGGTCTTGTAGCGGGTGGCCCCGTCGCTCGCCGGAGGCAACTCCACCGCGTCGGAGCGGGTGAAGGTGAGGAAGCGGGTCTGGTTGGTGGGATCGTCCTCGATCCGGTCGGCCAGCGGGATCAGGCCGTGGGTGTCGGCGGCCTCGCGCGCCGCGACCGCGGCGAGGGCGGGATTCCCCTCCTGGGCCACGATCTCGGCGCTGCCCGCGGTATCCCAGGCGCTTACCAGCTCGACGTCGGGGAGATGCTCGGCGAGCCACTGACGGCACTGTCCCAGCGCGACCGGGTGCGAGAGGACCCGCTTGATGCCCTGGAGCGTCGCGCCCGGCACCGCCATGAGGGTGTGGTGCACCGGGTAGAGGATCTCGTGGGTCAGCCGGAGCGTCCCGTCGCCGAAGGCCTCCTCGAGGAGGTCGTAGGTGGTGGTGACCGAGCCGATGAGGGAGTTCTCGATCGGCAGGCACCCGGCCTCCGCGCGGCCGTCGCGGACCGCGGCGACCACGTCCTTGGCCTCGCGGCAAGGCAGCGTCTCCAGGCCGGGCCACCGGCGACGGGCAGCCGCTTCGCTGAAGGACCCGTGAGTGCCCTGAATCGCAACGCGCATACGTAGGCTCCGAGGATGGAAAAACAAAAAGCCCCGCCGGGGAATCCGGCGGGGCGTCGGGCGGTCCGGTCGGTGCGCTACAACACGCCACCGACACCGGACGGCGAGAGCACCGCGCCGGCGTTGGTAAAGTAGAAGAGCCACGAGCTGTGGGTGCGGACCATGGAGGGCAAGCTACGGCGCGGCGCGCGCGTTTGTCAAGCCAACCCCTCGCTCGGGCTCGGGGTCAGCGTGAGTTATCTTGCTGCGTGCCGTTCCTCGTGCTGCTGGTCCTGCTCCTGCTCCCCGAGGCCGTGCCGGCGCAGGGCCTTCCTCCCTACCGCCCGATCAATCCGGTCGCGGCCTCGCGGAGCGGTCTCTCCTTCGAGCCATTCCGCGCTCCACGCCCCGCCCGATGGGTCGCCGACGTCAGCCTCGAGTACGCCAGCACGATCGAGTACAACGTCCTTCCTCAGGCGTCGTTCCTGCTCGACTCGGAGCTGCTGCGCGCTCGCGCAACCGTCTCCCGCGACCTGAGCCCGAAGACGTTCGTGCTGGCCGAAGCGGAGCTGCTGGGCGCCTACGCCGGCAGCTTCGACGGATTCCTCGAGTGGTATCACGGCCTGCTGGGGATCGAGATCCCCGAGCGTGAGCGCCGGCCCAGGAACGACTTTCTCTACTCCGCGGACCTGATCGGCCGAGGGCCGTTGCTCCGCCAGCCGGGGGACATCTTCCTGGGGGACGTGCGGCTCGGCGTCGGCTTCAGGGCGCATCCCAGGGTGCAGAGCATCGCCGCACTGACTCTCCCGACCAACACCGGGCCCGCCGGCTACGGCCGCGGGGAGGTTTCGGCGAGCCTCCTCAACACCGCGCGACTGCCGGTCACGCCGCGGCTGGTCTTCGAAGGGAGCCTTTCCGGCGGTTACACTCCGTCGCACGGACCGCTCACGGAGTGGCAGCGCGAGTTTTTCCTCGCGGGCAGCTCCGGATTGCGCTGGCGGTTCTGGGGGCGGCAATCGCTCTACGGAAATTTCTTCCTCCACAGCCCCTACTACCACGACACGACCGTCCCCTCCCTGGACCAGCGCGAGCTCTCCTTCGATTTCGGCTGGATCCTGGCGGGAGCCGGGGAGAGGGAGCTGCGAATTGGAATGACGGAAGACCTGGAGCCGGGCGGACCGGCGATCGATCTGGTGTTCCGGGTGGGGGGGAGGTTCTGATCAGCGGGGCAGCCCCCGCCGACTACGCGCCCTGGAACAGGAACTGCTCCATATTCTGAAGCAGGAACTCCTTTGCCTTCGGTTCTCGAAGGTTCAGCCCATAGTGGTTGATGAGCTGTTGCTGGGTCTTGGTCCACTCGGCCCAGCACACGCCGCAGATCTGTTCGAAGGCCCGGCGGCCGAGCTCGGTCGGGAACGGCTGAAATGCCATCCCTTCGCGCGTCTGGCCGCATCGTCGGCACTGTAGGGTC
>CAYPAE010000181.1:0-5127 GCA_964408595.1 uncultured Gemmatimonadaceae bacterium
TCGAGGCTCGTGCCCGAGCGAGTCACGCGGATGGATCCGCCGAGATCGAGCACCGCATAGGCCTGGGTCCGCACGCTCGGCTCACCGATCGGTGTGAACGGACCGGAGAACCGCAGCGTCGAGCGCGACTCGAGCGATGGTCCGAGTACTGCCTCGACGCCCAGCCGGCCGGAATAGCGGGCCACGCCGGGGACGCGTGCCCCGGGTGTGAGCGGGACGTCGTGGAACCGCGGGGTGGGGAACTCGTGCGGTGGCGCGATGGAGAGCGCGGGCACTATCGGCCGCGGGCCGCCGGCAGCCACACCGGTGATGCGCGCATCGTTCCAGGTTCCCTCCGCGGCGAGCCGGAGGCCTGGCGCGGGGGTCACCGAGACATCGAGCGACACCCCCTGCCGCACGCTCTCTCCCGCGTCGGACACCTCGCGGGTCACCGGGTCCTGAATGCGCTCGTTGGAGACGTCGAACCGGAAGAGGGCGACCCGTGCCTCGATCCGCTCGCCCTGGTAGCTCGCGCCGACCTCCTTCGCCCAGGCCACCACGGGCGGGCGCGAGGGATCGCCGATCACGCCGATCGCTCCCCGGAAGCCGCGGCTGATTGACGCGAGCAGCGCGACCCGCTCGCCGAGGAGATAGCGGGCGCCGACCTTCGGATTCGCCAGGAGGCGCGTCTCGTAGCGCCATCCGGCCCCGGAGTCCAGCCGGTCGAGGCTCGCGTAGCGGATGAGGTCGAGGCGCCCGCCGAGGTCGTAGACGATCCGCTGAGCCAGCAGTCCACGCCAGCGCACGAATGCCGCGCCGCTCCGATAGCGACCGTCGTTGCCCTGGTGCTGGGACGATCGCACGCGGGCCTCGGTGTCGAACAGGTCGTACCGGATCCAGTCGGCGCGGCCGCTGAGTCCCGTGGTCAGCTCCCCCGCCAACCCTTGCCAGATCACCTTCGCCTCTCCGCCCACCGCCAGCCGGCGATCCTCCTCTTCCGACTGCGCCACCAGATCGTCGTGCGGAATGTTGAGGAAGACATGGGACCGCACGCCCTGGCTCCACGCGGTGGTCTCCAGTGTCGTCGCCCCGCCGATCGGCCTGCTGTAGTGACCGTGGAGGATGAGCCGGGCGGCACTGCCGCCGTCGGTCGGATCGGTGGCGGTCTCCAGATCGTCGGCGTTGTATCTCGCCACTGAGACGAAGCCCGGGGAGTTCCACGTCGACCCGTAGAGCATCGCTCCGCCGGTGAGCCGGCCATCGCCCGCCCGACGCCAGCCGTGAGCCACCGCGTTCCCCAGCCAATAGTCGGCGTTGTCGCGCCACCCCTGCTGCCGCTCTCCGTCCACGGCGACGAACGCCCCCCGAGCCGGGGTGCGCCAACCGGTCCGGAACCAGCCGCCCGCGTCGCCATGACTCGATCCCCGCAGCGCGCCGGCACTCCTCTCGGCATCGTCGGCGGTGACGGCCTCGACCACTCCTCCGAAGGCGAAGTCCCCGTACAGCGGGCTGGAAGGGCCGTGGATCACGCGGAGAGAGGCGATCGCCGCCGGCGAGAGGAGGCTCCAATCGGCGTACCCCTCGACGTGGCCGTGGAGCGGCAGATTGATGGGGACACCGTCGATCACCAGGAGGACATCGGATGAGTGATCCGAGGTGAACCCCCGGATCACGGCGTCGGACGCGAAGCCGGGCCCCTGGCCCTGCTCGTGGACCTCGATGCCCGCCGTGCGCCGGACGAGGTCGTACGGACCGCTGGCCGGTGCCCGGTGCAGCCGCTCGGCGGAGACGTCGATCGTCTCGACCGGCGGAGCCACCGCCGAGGCCCGAGCCCCGACGACGGTGATTGGGGCGAGCCGGGTGACACCCGCGCTGTCGCCGGCCGGCGGCGTGTGCTGTCCCGCCAGCACGCCTGGCGAGACGGCCAGCCCCACGAGCAGCGCCCGCGCCACAATCAGCGGCAGCCTCGATGGCTCTCTTCGCGAAAACTTTGTCGGCATTCCTGTGCGCTCCTGGCGCGGAGTCGTCGAAGGCGACTCGGCGGCGTGAGCCTGCGCCGGCGACTCGCCGGCGGCGGTGGAAGGTCTTGCCTATGGACGACGAGACGTCAGACGGCGGAAACGGGGGGAGGGCCGATGGAGAAGGGAAGGATATAGGCGGAAGCCGTGACGGGAGCGATGCCGTCGGCGAAGGGCGCGATCCGCGACGGCGAGGACTGCGGCCTGGGCGGGGTGAGCGCGAGCGGTTCGACGGTCACGCCCGTCGCCGAGGCGTGGGCGATGCACTCGCAGGCCGGCAGATCGGCGCCGTGATGCCGGTGGCCCTGCTGGTGACCCGGGGTGTGCTCCGAGCCGTGCGCGGCTTGCCCCGCGGTCATGCATCCCCACGCCGCCGGGGAAGCCATGACACGGAAGCCGAATCCTCCGGTGAGGAGGAGGGCCAGGCAAGCCCGGAGCCCGAGGCGCAGCAGCGAGGTTCGCGGTGCGGTCCGCATGACCTCTAGTATTGGCGAGCCGCCTGCCCCGGCGCAAGGCAAGGTGCCGGGCCTCCGTAGTCTATTGGGTGGTCGGAACCAGCACCTGATCCATCCGCTCCAGCACGTCGGTCCGCTCCCGCTCGCACACGTCCGGCGCCTTGTCCATCATGGCGCCGGGCGCGATCCACCGGCTGGTGGACGCCACCTCGGCCTGCTGCTCGCTCCCGCGCACGTCGAGGGCGACCGCCACCCGGCACTTGGCCGACGTCCCCAACTTCGCATCAGCGCTGGGATAGCGGGTGCCGGTGAGATGGCCGCCGCTCGAATCCACCACGTCCATCGTGAACGACTCGGCCTGGAGCGCACGACGGGTGCGCACGTAGGCGGAGTCCCGGGAGGCGGGGACCGGAGTGGAGGCCTTCACCTCCGGACCGGCCACCAGACCGGTGCAGCCCGGGAGGAAGGTGTGGATCGCGAGCACTGCGAGGATGGCCGAAAGACGTTGCATCATGTCCTCTGGAGAAGGGGAGCGCGGAGCTGGGTCCCTGCGGTCCAAGCTACTGATCCCACCTTCTCCGAGTGTCACGACTCTGTCACAGATTCGCCGGTCGGATGTTCCTCTGGGCGACGCCACGGAAGCACCTGGCCCCTCGTGAACGACGGAGACAGTCATGACACTGCGCAACCTGCCCTTCCTGATTTTGCTCGCGGCCGCGTCGGCCGCAGCGCAAGCCTGCAAAGGCGCACCGACCGCGCCGCCAAACACTACCGGTGAGGTGAGAGCAGCCGCCGCGAAGTCGGCCGGACGGGAAGTGTCCGGGACGCTCGCGGGGAGCACCGCCGCCACGTTCACCCGGAATTTCCGGCTCGACGACTGCGAGTTCGCGACCGTCGGGGACAACCCCTTCTTCCCGTTGAAGCCGGGGCTCACGACGGTGCTGGAAGGCGTCGTGGATGGTGAGCGAACCCGGCTGAAGATCACCGTGCTTCACAAGACCATCACCATCGGAGGAGTGCGCGCTCGTGTGGTGGAGGAGCGGGAGCATGTGGACGGCAAGCTCTTCGAGGTGTCCCGCAACTATTTTGCCCACTGCGACGGGAACGGAACCGTCTTCTACTTGGGCGAGGACGTGGACTTCTACGAGAACGGGCAGATCGTGTCCCACGAAGGCGCGTGGCGGCACGAGGTGAACGGCGCCAGGGCCGGCGTCATCATGCCCGGGATCGCGCTGCTGGGCTCGCGGTACTTCCAGGAGGTCGCGCCGGGCGTCGCACTGGACCGGGCCGAGATCCAGGACGTGAACGCTTCGGTCAGTACGCCGTTCCGCCACTTCAACGGCGCGCTGCTCACCGAGGAGACCACGCCGCTCGACCTGGCGGATGTGGTGCACAAGACCTATGCGGCCGGTATCGGGCTGGTGGCCGACGGGGAGCTGCGGCTCACCCGGGTGGAGGGCCGTTGAGTATCTCATTGCCGCCCGGCTCCGAGCCGTCTCGCGCGTAGCCGAACTCCGCCACCGGCTGTATCTTGGGCCCATCCCTTCATCCCGGTGGCGGTGGTGGCTGCTCCTCTCGAAGCGCTCCAGGCGAGTCTGGGGCGGTACCGGATCGAGCGCCAGCTCGCCCGCGGCGGCATGGCCACGGTGTACCTGGCCCCTGACCTCCGGCACGATCGGCCGGTGGCGCTCAAGGTGCTCCATCCCCGGCGAGATCGCGTCCCAAGGTAGCGCGCCCGCGGTCCTGTGGTTCACCATGCCGTTCGTCGAGGGTGAGACGCTGCGCACCCGGCTTCTGAGGCGGCCGATCAGCGGGGTTTCGGGCGAATCTCCCGCAGCGCGAAGGTTCGCTGGCCGCGCCACTCGCCGGCGCGGCTGGAGTCGGGTATCTCGAACGTGCCGCCGGTGGCGGTCGCAAGTGAGAGGGCGTATCGCTCGCGGAGGCGGCGCTTCGGGCGGCCGGTCGAATCGAGGGTCGTCACCGTGGCATGCACGACCGGAATCGCGCGTCCGGAGATCTTCTCCTCCGCGGTCCTTCCCGTCTCGTATCGGACGACGTCACCGCCCGCTTGGCGCGTCGTCCAGCTCATCTGGGGGCCCACCGGCCGCATGATCGTCCAATCGCCGAGCTCCCCGTCCCAGCGGTAGAGCGTGTCGTTCGCCAGGCAAAGCCTGCTCTCCTCCGGAGAGCTCTGGTCGCGCCGCCGGCGAAGGCGGATCACGGCGCACTCCGATCCCTCCCGCAGCGCCGCCCCCAGGCTCACGGAGTCGATGTTCCACGGCGGCTGTTGCTCCCCCTCGGAATCGTAAAGGAGCTGCATTCCCGCCTCGAGTTCGGAGGCGAGCCGGGCGCTCGCGCGCGCGCCGACGAGGCCGGCCGCGGCGAGCACCGCCACCAACGCGGCCAGCCTCACAGCCACCCCAGCATCCGCGAGTGGATGAATCCCCACACCACCATGCACGCCAGGAAGGCTACGACCAGGAAGAAGCCGAACTCCGATTGGCTGGACGGTATGTGCGCGAAATTCATCCCGAAGATGCTGGCGACGAAGTTCGGCACCAGGATGATGACCGTGACCGCGGTCAGCCGCTGCATGATGCGGCCCAGCCGATTGAAGGCGTAGAACACCTGCACGTCGAGCGCGGCGCCGAGCAGGTCGCGGTAGGTGTCGAGCT
>CAYPAE010000182.1:0-5123 GCA_964408595.1 uncultured Gemmatimonadaceae bacterium
TGCGCCCCGTTCTCCCGGACGCCGGGCAGGTATCCCTTGATGTAGCCCGGGTCCTTGGGCGTGGTGTCGAACGCCGGCGTGAGGAGCATAAGGAGGCGCGCGTCCTCCCGCACCAGATGCTCCTCGAGCGAGGCCATCGCCCGCGCCTGCCGCTCCGGGTCGCCCGCGCCGGAGATCACGCTCCAGCTCTGGGCGATGGAATCGATGCGGCACTCGTCGTTTCCGCTGGACCCGAGGGGCGAGCCGTCGTCGAAGTATGCCCGGCGATACCACGCGCCGTCCCACCCGTGCGCCTCGACGGCGGCCGTGTAGTCGCCGGCCCGCCGCTGGAACTCGCCCGCCACCGCTTCATCGCCCCGGGCCTCCGCGAGCTTGGCGAAGGCTCGCAGCGTCGTGACGAGAAACCATGCCAGCCACACACTCTCGCCCCGGCCCTCCACACCCACGCGGTTCATGCCGTCGTTCCAGTCCCCGCTGCCGATCAGCGGCAGGCCGTGGACCCCGGCGGTGCACGCTCGCCGCAGCGCGCGGAGGCAGTGCTGGTACACGCTCCCGTGCTCGTCGGTGACCTGCGGCAGGTCGTAGACCTCGTGCTCGTCGGGTCCCAGCTCGCGCATCGCGAGGAACGGCACCTGCTCGTCGAGCACGGAGGCGTCGCCGGTGGTCCGGACGTAGTGGTCCACCACGTACGGCAGCCACGCGAGATCGTCGGAGAACCGGGTCCGGACGCCGCGTCCGCTCTGCGGGTGCCACCAGTGCTGCACGTCGCCCTCGAGGAACTGGCGGGCCGCCGCGCGAAGGATGTGCTCGCGGGTGAGCGCCGGCTCGGCGTAGACCAGCGCCATCACGTCCTGAAGCTGGTCCCGGAAGCCGTACGCGCCGCTGCTCTGGTAGAGCGCCGAGCGGCCCCAGACGCGGCAGGCGAGCGCCTGGTAGAGGGTCCACCGGTTGAGCATCGCATCGAAGGTGGGCTCGGGCGTGCGCACGGTGATGACGCCGAGCCGCTCGGCCCAGCCGGCGAAGGCGCGGTCCACCGCGGCCCGGGCCCGGGAGACGTCACGGTACTCGGCGACGGCCTGGCGGGCGGATGCCTCGTCCTGGTCAGCGCCGAGGAGGATCGCCACCTCCCGAGTCTCCCCCGGCTCCAGTTCGATGCTGCATTGCAGCGCGGCGCAGGGATCGATCGCCGCCCCCGTCACGCCACTCAGCCGACCACCGGGGCGGAGCGCGGCCGGAGCCGCGGGCGTGCCGTTCCTGCCCAGGAACTCGTGCCGGCTGCCGGTGTGGGCCGTGACCGGCTCGGTCATGGCGTGGAATGCGAGCCATGACGCGAACTCGGGGTTAAAGGTGTTCCGCGCGAAGATCGCCCCCTGCTCGCCCTCGAATGTGGTGCGCACCTGGTGCTGGGTGTGCTCGCGCAGCGCCCCGAGGGTCCACTCCGCGTACGTCGTCACGATCAACCGGCGCGGACGGGAGTCCGTGTTGGTGAGTCGCAACAGCGACAGCTTGACCGGCGCGTCATCGGCCATGCCGACCGTGAGGTGCGTGGCGATGCCCTGGTGGTGATGCTCGAAGAAGGAGGCACCCTGGCCGTGCCGGACGGTGTAGGGAGTCTCCCCGCGGACCGGCCCTGGAGCGGCGCACCACAACCCGCCCGTGTCCGCGTCCTGCAGGTAGACGGCCTCGCTCACCGCGTCGCTCACCGGATCGTTGTGCCAGGGCGTGAGCCGGTAGAAGTAGCTGTTCCCTGCCCAGGTGAACCCGCCGCCGCGCTCGGTGACGAGGAAGCCGCCGTACGGATTGGCGACGACGTTCGACCACGGCGCCGGAGGCAACCGGTCCCCACTCACCCGGATCTCGTACTGCCCCTCCGCGGTGAGTCCGCCGAATCCGTTTTCGGGGGCAGGCAGTGCGGCGCCGGCGTTCCTCGGCCGGTCAGCGCCGGTGAGCGTGCCCGTCAGCGGCGCCAGCAGCTCCGGGAGGCGCGCTCCGATTCGCTTGACCACTCGGACCACGCGCGAGGCGCTTCGCTCGGGGGCGCGGGTCTCGGCCTCGAGCAGTCCGGCGTCGTCGTCCGGAGGCTCCTCCGGCATCGCCGTGGCGAGGATGCGCCCGAGCGACCGGCCGTCGCACGGGATGTGCGCCCGGGCGGTCGCGCGCAGCATGAGGAGCTCGTCGGCGCCCAGCAGGTCCCGGCGCCGGACGAACACGCCGCCCGGCCGGTCGAAGACCGTCGAGTCGCCCACGGCGAACACCGCGGCCGTGATCCGGTCGGCCAGGTCCTGCTGGTAGTCGGGCGGGTGCGCGTTGATCACGACCAGATCCACGGTCATGCCGTGCCGCCGCCAGTAGCGGTGCGCCGCGAGGAGCTGGCGGAGTGTCGGCAGCCCATCCGCGGAGTCGATGGTCGCCAGCAGAATCGGCCAGTCGCCGGAGATGCCGTTGCCCCACAGGAGCGGCTGTGAGCCGCGGTTCCGCCGCAGCTCCGCCTGGGGTGCGCGAAGCGCCGGGTTCCCGTAGAACAGGTGACCGGCCAGCTCCTGGGCGACCGCGGAGTCCGCGGGGCTCAGGTTCAGCTCCCGAAGCTCGATCTGGCTCGAGGTCCACGCCAGATCGAGCGCCCGCTGCGCCGCGTGCGGATCGCGGTAGCGGTCGGCGAGAGCGAACGCCTTCTCGCGGCTGGTGGCGACGAGAGTGGTGAACGCGACCGAAGCCGACTGTCCCGGCCCTAGCCAGACCCGTGCGCGCAACGCGAAGATCGGGTCGAGGACCGCTCCGGTCGTGCAGGGCAGCTCTCCGTCCGTCTCCATCGCGACGGGATCGCGCACGGACCGGCCCCGGCCGATGAAGCGGGCGCGGTCGGTCTCGCAGGTCACGGGCCCGACTCGCTCCTTGGAGGTGGCCGCCACGTGCACGCACCAGAGCGGCCGCTCGATGGCGGAGCGCGGACGCCGGGTGGCGGTGATCGCCGTACTCCACTCGTGCCACTCGGTCTCGACGAACAGGTTGGCGAACGCGGGATGGGCGCGCTCGGTTTCGGGCGGGGCGAGCACGATCTCGCCGTAGCTGGTGAGCTCAACCTCGCGCGGCCGATCGCTGTTGTTGGTCACCGTGACCCGG
The DNA here is from genome assembly GCA_964408595.1 of uncultured Gemmatimonadaceae bacterium. Classification (GTDB taxonomy): domain Bacteria; phylum Gemmatimonadota; class Gemmatimonadetes; order Gemmatimonadales; family GWC2-71-9; genus CAVVWJ01. The sequence goes on from CAYPAE010000182.1 coordinate 3,121, forward strand.
CGCACTTCGGCCGAATCCTCCGGCACGACGGCGATCTCGGTACTCGTCTCGATGGCGCCGTCGGCGCGCCGGAACGTGACCCGGTCGGTCGCGAGATCGGCGTGGTACCAGTCCGGGGGCGCGCAGACCGGCTGATGAGCCGCGGACCAGACCCGGCCGGTGGACAGGTCCTTCACGTACTGAAACTGCCCCGTGGCGTCGCGGCACCCGTCGGCCCGCCAGCGGGTCACCGCGAGCGACTCGTAACGGCTGTACCCGCCGCCGCAGTGGCTCACCATGATGGTGTAGGGCGGATCGCCGAGGAGGGCGATGTGGGGCTGAGGCGTGTCCGGCGAGTCGAGCCGGCGCACCGCCGGTTGCTCCAGCTCCGCGTCGGGCATCGCCTCGTCGGGGCGGGCCCGCTGCGGCTCCCGCAGCACCAGCCGGCGGGGGATGCGCTCGTGCAACAGCAGCTCGGCCGAGCGCACCACCGGATCGGCGTGGAAGCGGCGCTGCCAGACTCCCGAGGACAGGATGTTGGTCAGGGCGGCCAGACTCATGCCCAGGTGGTGCGCCATGTAGGCCCGGATCACGGTGTAGCGATGCTCGGGATCGGGCCGGGTGTAGTCGATGGCGTCGCGGAAGCCGTAGGGCCCGAGCGCGCCCAGCCGCTCCAGCTGGGCGAGGTTCGCCAACGCGGGCTCCGGGTCCACCATCGCGGCCAGAACCGAGGCGTAGGGCGCGACGACCAGTTCGCGACCCAGCCCGCGCTTGAGGGCGAGATCGGGCACCCCGAACGCGCGGTACTGATAGGTGTGGTGCCGGTCGCGCACGTTGTAGGCGCTCTCGCTCACGCCCCAGGGGACCCGCCGCTCGGCCCCATGAGTCCTCTGGCGGCTCACCGCGCCCTCGTAGGTCTGTGCCAGCACCGTGTGGCGGAACGACCGCATGACGAGCACCGGCATCAGGTACTCGAACATGCTCCCGCTCCACGACACCAGGGCCGGCGCGCCCGCCGCGTACGTCAGCGTCCGGCCGAGATGGAACCAGTGTTCCACCGGAACGTCGTTCTTGGCCACGGCGATGAAGCTCGCCAGCCGCGCCTCGGAGGCCAGAAGATCGTAGTACGAGCCATCCAGCGAGTGCGTCGTCTGCTGGAACCCAATGGCGAACAGCTTGCGATCGGCGTCCATCAGGAATCGGAAATCCATCTCCATCGCGTAGGTGTAGGCTCGCTCCGCGATCGCCTCCAGCCGGACCACCAGCCGGGCCGCCTCGGCCGAGTCCCCGGCGAGCTCGCGCAGGGTGGCGAGCGGCTTCGGCGGAAGAACGTCGGCCCAGGCGCAGTGCGCGTCGACGAGGCGAAGGCTCCACCCGATCCATTCCGCCGCGGGGCCGTGCGCCTCGGGCTCGAGGCCGGCGCCCGCCAGCGCCGACTCGGCGCTCTGGAGCGGCTCCATCACCCGCGAGAGCGCCGCGGTGGTGACCGGCTCGCGCCGCGAGTCCACCAGCGCGGCATGCGCGGCCCGAAGATGCTCGCGAGCGGCGGACGCCTCGGGGATCGACCGAATCCGCTCGCCGGCCAGGGCGATCGCCGTCTCCAGCGCCCGCCAGACCCGCGGATCCAGCACCGGCTCGTCGGCGATCGCGAGACAGGCTTGCCGCAGAGCCACGAGGTGGCCGGCGAGATTGCCGCTGTCCACGGTGGACACGTACGCCGGCTCGAGCACGCTCAGGTCCCGCAGGTCGTACCAGTTGAAGAAGTGCCCCCGGAACCGGCGCATGCGCTCCAGCGAGCGAAGGGCGAGCTCCAGCCGGCGCACCAGATCGTCGAGCGGAATGAATCCCAGGTCCCAGGCGCTCACCGTCGCCAGCAGCTGGAGGCCGATGTTGGTCGGCGAGGTGCGCAGGGCCACCACCGGTGCCGGCTCCTCCTGGAAGTTGTCGGGCGCCAGCCAGCTGGTCTCCGCGGTGACGAAGCGATCGAAGAAGCGCCAGTGCAGCAGCGCGTAGCGCAGCGCCTG
>CAYPAE010000183.1:0-5118 GCA_964408595.1 uncultured Gemmatimonadaceae bacterium
GGCAGTTGTATAGTAAGGAGAGCTTCTGGAGCTGGACTTTGGGGGTGCGCGTGGGGTTCGGCGGCGGAACCCATCGCATGGGACGATACGGCGCCGCGGTGAGCGCCGGCCCTCTACATCAGCATCGGGACCAGAGATGAGAAGGAGCGGGATCTTCGCGAAGGCGCTCACGCTGGCGGCCCTCGTGCTCGCCACCGGGTGTGGCAACGGCGGACCCGTCAGCCCGCCGGACCCCCCGGGACCGCCGCCGCCCAACCTGACGCTCAGCGTCGCCGGCGGCGGGAACAACGTCCCCGATCGCTACACCTCGGATCTCTGGGTGCACGGGGCCCATGCCTACACCGGGACGTGGGGCGGCTTCGAGCGGGGAGGGAACGCTGGGGACGCGCTCAAGATCTGGTCACTGGACGGCACCGGCGCCCCCAGCCTGGTGGATTCGATCATCCTCCCGGCGATCGGGACCGTGAGCGACGTCGAGGTGAGTGCCGATGGCGGGGTCCTGATGTTCAGCGCGGAGCGCGGTGCCGACGAGGGGCTGTACCTGTTCGATCTGGCCGACCCGGCGAGCCCGACCTTTCTGGACAGCGTGCACGTGTCGGCCGGGCTGCACACCGCGAGCTTCGGCGAGATCGGCGGACGGCGGTACGCCTTCACCGCCAAGAACCCGCCCGATCCCGCCCTCGAGATCTTCGACGTGACCGACCCGGCCGCCATCCAGCCGGCCGCGACCGTCGCCATTCCGCCGGACTACGGCATTCACGACACGTACGTCCGGGACGGCCTCGCCTTCGTCTTCGCCTGGAACACCGGCGTGATCATCTATGACGTGGGAAACGGAATCCGGGGAGGCTCGCCCACCGCGCCCGCCGAGGTGAGCCGGCTGGTCACCGCCGACAACGGAGTGGCCGGGTCGCCAGCGGTGCACAACGGCTGGTGGTTCCACAACCCGGTGACCGACGAGGCTCGGTACCTCTTCATCGGCCAGGAGGGCCCCGGAATCATCGGGGTCGAGGCCAGCGGGGACATCCACGTGGTGGACGTCTCGGACCTGGCCAATCCGCGCGAGGTCGGCAGCTTCCGCCTCTCCGGTGCGGGGGCTCACAACTTCTGGATGGACGAGGCAGGCCAGATCCTGTACGCCGCCTATTACAACGGCGGCGTGGTCGCGCTCGATGTCTCCGGTACGCTGAGCGGAGACCTGGCCGACCGGCTGATCGACCGGATCGAGCCGGGCGGGAACGGCGACACCTACACCTGGGGCGTGATGCTGGCCAACGGCTCGCTCTACGCGAGCGACATGCTCAGCGGCCTGTGGCAGATCGCGGTGGAGTAGTCAGCGTCTCCGACTGACTGATCCCGCCGGGCCAGCGGTTGTTCTCCCGCCGGACGTCGGGGTATCTCGACTCGGAGTCCACGGTCACGGCGTTCACCTTTTTCGGCCCCGAGACAATCGCGGTGTAGCGGTTCCCGCCGAACCAGATCTCCACGGGAAGGGTGAGCCGCTGGGTGGACCCGTCGTCCATCAGCAGGGTCAGCTCCACCGGCATCGGTATGCCACCCGGGTTTCGCAGGAAGATCCGCGACTCCACCCCCGCCGAGTCGGCCAGCACGATCGAATCCACCGCCTGGTCGAGCTGCGCCGTGGTCAACAGCCACGAGCGCCAGAACCAGCTCAGGTCCTCGCCCACTCCGTCCTCGATCGTCCGGAAGAAGTCGGCCGGCGTGGGGTGCTTGTACGCCCAGCGGCGGAAGTACTCCTTGAACGCCGGATCGAACCGCTCGGGACCCACGACCACCTCGCGCAGCAGGCGCAGCGCGATGGCCGGCTTGTCGTACGCCGCGGGGCCCACGAACATGGAGGGGAGTTGATCGGCGAAGGTCATGACCGGACGCTCCTGACCCGACTTCGCCATCTCCAGATAGTCCCGCATGCTCCCCCGATGCTCCGGCGGCAGGCCGAACTTCTTCACCCAGTTGTAGTAGTTGATGAACTCGTTGAACCCCTCGTCCATCCACGCATACCGCCGCTCGTTGGAGCCCACCACCATGGGGAACCAGGTGTGGCCGAACTCGTGGTCGGTGACGCTGTAGAGGGTCTCCGGCGTGGGCCGGTTGCAGAAGACGATCATGGGGTACTCCATCCCTCCCTCGATCCCGCGCACGTTGTTGGCGGTGGGGTAGGGGTAGGGCGCCCACTGGGCAGAGTAATTCTCGATCGCGACCTTGGCGTACTCCGTCGCCTCTTTCCAGAGCGCCTCGGTCGAGGGCGGGTAGAAGCTCATCGCGAGCGTCTTGCCGCCGTTCACACCCACCGCGTCCCAGATGAAGGTCCGCGACGCCGCCCAGGCGAAGTCCCGGACGCTGTCGGCCGTGAACCGCCAGGTCAGGGTCCCGAACTCCGCGGCCGGGCGTGAGGCGGGATCGCCCACCTCGTCGCGGCCGCGGATCACGACCGTGCTCGCGCTGGTTCGCGCCTGCGCCAGGCGCGAGCGCTGGGTCGCGGTCAGGACGTCGGCCGGATTCTGCAGCACTCCCGTCGCCGCAACGATCATGTCGGCCGGCACCGTGATGCTCACGTCGAAGCTCCCGTACTCCAGGTAGAACTCACCCTGCCCGTAGTACTGCTCGGTGTTCCAGCCCCGGACGTCGTCGTAGACCGCGAGCCGCGGGTACCACTGCGCGACCTCGTAGGTCACACCGCCGTCGATCTCCTCGATGCCCATCCGGTTGCGGTTGGGGCCGAAGGGAAACGACCAGGAGACTTCGACCACCTGCTTCGCCTTGGGCGGCAGCGGTCGGGCGAGGTCCACCTTCATGACAGTGCCGTTGACCACGTAGGCGAGCTGGGCCGCGGGGCTCGCCGCCCGTCCGCGCGCGGCGGCGACCGCCGGCTGCGCGACCTTGAGGATGCGCACGCCCCCTTCCGCCCCTCCGGTACCGAAGCGGCTCCGCGGGTCGAAGATCCTCGAGCCTCGGCTCTGGCTGTTGAAGACGTTCTGATCGAGCTGAAGCCAGAGGTATCGAAGGGTGTCCGGCGAGTTGTTGGTGTAGGTGATTCGCTCCTCGCCCCGGAGCGACCGGGCGGACGAATCCAGGGTCGCGCGGATCACGTAGTCCGCTCGCTGTTGCCAATAGCCGGGTCCCGGCATCCCGCTGCCGGTCCTGATGGAGTTGGGGGCGGGCAGCTCGAGACGGCGGAACGCGGAGGTGTCGGGCGCGCCGGCGGTGGACGTCTGTTGGGCCGCGAGCGCCGAAGCGGATAGGATCGGCAGGAGCCGGAGGCAGAGCCGCATGGGGATTCCGAAGGCGGAATGTGACATGGGAAACGGTGGGTGCAGTCTAGCCGCTCGCGCGGGCGAGCGGCAAGGTTACGCGGGCTATATTTCCGCCCTCTCGAGGGAGGGGACACGATGAACCGGCGAGTACTGTGGCCGCTGCTGGTGGCAGTGGGTGCGTGGGCCGAACGGGCCGAGTCACAGACCCCCGCCCGCGTGGCGTTCGACAGCGCAGTGTACGCCTGGGAGGCGGGCCGATACATCGAGGCCCTCGAGCGACTCGAGCGCCTGCTCGCGGGGCCGCATCGCGACACTCTGCTCGCACCGATCGCGCTCCTCACCGGCGAGCTCTACCGAACCAGAGAGATCGCCCCGGACGGCACCAGCCCGCGATGGAGCCCCGACGGGACGATGCTCGCATACGAGGTCGGCTCGGACACGTCCCGGCGCTCGGTGCTGTTGAACCTCAACGACGCCGGGCCGCTCCGGCCCGACACCCTGCCGGGGTACGCCGCGACGTTCGCGCCCGACGGCTCCGAGATCGCCTATCTGAGCGCGAGCGGTGCCACGGCCGTGCTCCGTCCCACCGCCCCCGGAAGCGAGCGCACGGTCGAGATGTCGGGACTCCTGGGACTCGCGTTGGTATACGCCGCCGACAGCGGGCCGCCGTACCTCCTCGCCGCGGCCGACCCGTCCACCCACACGGCGGAGCTGTACCAGCTCGGCTCGGGATCGCCGCGGCCGCTGGCCGGCGGCGACCGTCACACCGGGCTACCCCTGCCAGCCGCGGGCGGTCGTGTCGTGTTGACCTCCGCGCACTCCGGCGTGACGGTCACAGCGCCGGACGGGACGACCACCGTTCACCGGGGAACCGCCCCGGCGGTGAGCGCGGACGGGGGCAGCTTCGCGTTCGTTGGCCGCGACGGCCTCGACTGGACCATCCTGCACGCCCGGATCGGCGGCGAGCCCCGAGTATTGGTTCGTTCGGCGCGGCCGCTGGCGGCGCCGGCGATCTCCCGGGACGGCTCGCTCGTGGTCTACCAGGCGATGCCCCGGGAGGATTGGGAGTTGCACGCAGTGGCCGCGAACGGCTGGGAGCCGCGCCGGCTCACCCACGAGATCCAGCACGACATTTCCCCCCAGTTCCTGAGCCAGGGGCGGTTGCTGGCCGTCATGGGCGAGGGCCGCCACCGGCGCAGCTACCTCTACGACGCCGCGACCGGCGCCAGAACCCGACTCTTTCACAACAACACCCTGCGCACCATCGCCCCGGAGTACGAGTGGGTGGCGCGTCCCGACGGCAACGTCGTGGCGATCGTGAGCGAGCGAGACGGCGACACCGTCTCGCCCGAGCGCGGGCTGTACCTCACCGATCTGAGACGCACCGTGAGCGCGGAGGAAGTCCTCGCCCGGGTTCGCGCCTCGCTGGGTGCCGAACGGGACCTGCGGCGGCGAGGAAGCGCGATGTTCGCGCCGATCGCCTCGGGGGTGCAGGATCTGGTGGACCAGGTGTCGTCGGCCAGGATCTACGACTACGCGCGCTCCCTCTTCCACTTCGGCTCGAAGCACGTGACGCAGCCGGGGAACCAGCTCGCGATCGAGTACCTGGAGGCGACGCTCCGCTCCTTCGGCTACGAGCCGGAGCTGCAGTGGTTCGAGCCGTCGCCGGGGGTGCGCTCGGCGAACGTCGTCGCCACGCTTCGCGGCACCTCCGATCCGGCGGTGCAGTACGTCGTGGGGAGCCATTTCGATTCGGTGCAGGAAGGCCCGGGCTCCGACGACAACACGTCGGGGACCGCCGCCCTCCTCGAGGCCGCCCGCGTGCTGGCCCGGCGCCCTCAGG
>CAYPAE010000184.1:0-2983 GCA_964408595.1 uncultured Gemmatimonadaceae bacterium
CCGGCACCGAGCAGGTCGCCCTCGATCCCACCAGCCGGTGCATCGGCATCCAGGTACGGACCCAGGGAACGGCGCGCCTGGTGAAGTTGCTGCTCCGCGGGGTCAACATTCCCCGCGAAGCGGTGGACCTCAGAGTCGTGGAGCCCGTGCCGGCGCCGGGCGCGTGAGACCGGCTCGTCCCGCGCCCGCGCGGGCCGTGCCCAGGCCTACTTCGACCGCTCGACCTTTCAGGCATGGGACGACAGCGCGCCGCCGATTCTCCGAATCTCGCCCGACGGACGAATGGCGTACAAGATCGTGCAGAAGCATGTCAGGCTGACCGCGCCCGACAGCACCAGGCGCCCGGTGGCCGAGGACGTCGTGTACGTGGCCATCGCGTCCACCGACCGGCCCGGCCCGTGACCACCGCAGGGGCGTGAACCGTGCGGGCCTTCACCGATCACTTCTCCCGGCTCGCGACCGGGTATGCCGCGTATCGGCCCCAATACCCCGAGGGACTGTTCGTCGCGATCGCGGCCGCGAGTCCGTTCCGCGACCGCGTCTGGGACTGCGCGACCGGCACCGGCCAGGCGGCGCACGGGCTCGCGGCGCACTTTCAGTCCGTCGTCGCCAGCGACGCCAGCAGGCAGCAGGTGCGCGCGGCCTCGCCCCACGATCGGGTCCGCTATGTCGTCGCGCGGGCCGAGGCCGTTCCGTTGCGCTCGCGGTCGGTCGGGGTGGTGACCGTCGCGCAGGCGCTGCATTGGCTCGAGCTGCCGGAGTTCTACGCCGAAGCGCGGCGGGTGCTGCGGCCCGGCGGACTGGTGGTGGTGTGGACCTACGGGAAGCAACGGGTCGACAGCGGGCCGGTGGACGAGGTGCTGGAGGACTTCTACGACCGGGTGATCGGGTCCTACTGGGCGCCGGAGCGCCGCTGGGTGGAGACCGGCTATCGTACGGTCCGATTCCCGTTCGAGGAGATCGCCATCGACGCGCCCGCGATGTTCGCCGATTGGAGCCTGGCGCAGCTGCTCGGCTACATCGGCACCTGGTCGGCGGTGGCGCGGTGCCGGGAGATGACCGGCATCGACCCCATGGCCGAGCTGGCCGGGCGGCTGGTGCCGCTGTGGGACGACCCGTCGGCGCCGCGCAGAGTCGAGTGGCCGCTCAGCGTGCGGGCGGGGCGATGAGGAGGGTACCGAGATGCTGGTAGAGGCGGTGGCGGCGATCCTGGACCGCGATCTCCAGGCGCTCGCCCGCGAAGTGAAGGCCTACCCCGATGACGGCGCGCTCTGGCAGTTACCGGAGGGCGTCACCAACTCCGCCGGCACGCTCGTGCTCCACCTGACCGGCAACATCCAGCACTTCCTCGGCGCGCGGCTCGCGGACACCGGGTTCGTGCGCGACCGGCCCGCCGAGTTCTCCACCCGGGGCGTCCCGCGCGCGGCCCTGCTGCGGCAGATCGAGGCGGCGCGGAGCGCGGTCCGCTCCGCCGCCGAGAAAGTGACCGATGAAGCCCTGGGGCGAGACTTTCCGGAGGTCGTAGGAGGGGTGCGGGTGGCGACTGGAGAATATCTGATCCACCTGGTGGACCACTTCGGCTATCACCTGGGTCAGGTGGACTATCACCGCCGCCTGGTTACCCGGGACTCCCGCGGCGTGGACGCGATCCGGACCAGCGAGCTGGCCACGGCACGGCCGGTCGCGGACTGAGTCCCGCCCCTCCAGGGCTCAGCAGGCGGTGACGGGGCCTGACGCGAGCACCTCGAAGTCGCTTCCTCGCACCCTGAATTCCCGCAGCTGATCGAGCGCGTCCTCCCAGGCGGGATTCGTCGTGCCGGTCACGTACCACGCGCTTCCCTGGTCGGCCAGAATCAGCCCATACCGCTTCATCGCCGTGAGAATGACCAGCGCGTCGCCGCTGTAGTCGTCGAGCGGGAAGCTCGCCTTGAGCCGCACCCGCGTGCCGTAGGGGGGAAGGGCGTCGTCGGCGTGTTGTCCGCAGTGACTCGCGGGCGCGGCATAGGCGCGGCGCACCCGGGGAATCGTGTACCGGAGCGCGTGATGCAGCCGGTCGGCCGTGACTTCCTCGTACTTGAGCAATCCCGGAAGGATCGGCAGCCCCGCCGCATCGGCGGAGGTCCAGCCCGCAGGCCTGGTGTGATTGGTGGTCAGGTCCCACACCGCCGAGGAGCTCACCTGGAATCCCGATCCGGTGCGGACGCTGTTGAACAGCTCGAAGAGCCGGCAATCCCCCTGACGCACGACGAGCACGTGGCGGTCCCCCGACCCGGGATCGGGCTCCTCGATGCTGCCGCCCTCGATGTGCACGTCGAGCGGAATCGGCATCGGCCCCGGATCGCTCTCGTCGGAATAGTCGTCCCCGCCGGTGCCGAAGGTGATCGGGACGAGCGGCTGGTCCGCGGGCACCACGGTATACGGGATGCCGTAGTATTCCTCGGTGGTTCCCAGGTCGAGATGGATCGAGTTCTCCGGGACCATCTGGGCCAGCAACGCGGGGGAGTTGGGATGCACCGGGTCGCCGCTCACGTCACGGTTCCATGCGTTGTCCGCCGGGAAGATCTGGCACCCGCCGATGCTCGGCAGCGGGCCGGTGGGCGCGGGCCCCGGCGGATTCCCTCCCGGCGGCGGGTCGCCGCCCGGTCCCGCCGGATCCGCGGTGCTGCCGCAGGCTGCAAGGGCGAAGGCGAGGACGGCCAGAGCGTGACGCATGCAACCCTCGACGGGAATGGAGTGTGGGGTAGGTTCTGCCGACAGTTGCGCGACTGCCGGTTGGTGAGGGGCAAATTCCATGCGCCAGGCGACTCCGTACGCCGCATCGGCCTGCACCTCGGGTGGCGCTTGCGCTCGCCAGCGCCTACCATCCCAGCATGTCGGCTTCCCGCGCGTTGCAGACCTACGAGGGCGAAGAGGTCACGGTCACCTTCGATCCCGGCCTGTGCATCCACTCCGAGGAGTGCGTGCATGGGCTCCCCGCGGTCTT
>CAYPAE010000184.1:3083-5116 GCA_964408595.1 uncultured Gemmatimonadaceae bacterium
TCCTGGAATCGCGGCGACCTCGACGGCCACCTGGCCGACAACGCGGATTCCATCTCCTTCATGACCAGGAACGGCCCCATCGTCGGCAAGACCAAGACCGCCGACGCGCTGCGCAGCAGCTTCTTCAAGGACGGGAGGCCGATCCAGCAGCTGCGCTTCGAGCAGGTGACGATCCGGCGACTGGGTGAGGGCTACGCGCTCGTCGTCGGCCGCTTCATTCTCGACGGCGGGGGGCAGCCGGAGCACAGCGGCTGGTTCTCGACCATCTGGCAGCGGCAGGCCGCCGGGTGGCGGGTCATCCACGATCACTCCAGCTGACATGACGCTGCCCTCGCTCGTCATCGGGGCCCCCGACTGGCTCGACGAAGTCGTGGATTGGCACGCGCGGTACCGGTCCGATGAGGACCGAATGCGGGTGGCGGTCGAGCTCGCGCGCCAGAACGTGGTGCGCGGCGGCGGAGGCCCGTTCGGGGCAGGGGTGTTCGAATCGAGCGGTGGACGGCTGGTCGCCGCCGCGGTCAACAGCGTGACCCGGCTCAACAACTCGGTGCTCCACGCCGAGACGCTGGCGATCATGCTCGCGCAGGCTCGACTCGGGACCTACGCGCTCGGCTCGGTGGGGGACGATTCGTACCTGCTCGTGACCTCGTGCGAGCCCTGCGCCATGTGTCTCGGGGCGACGCTCTGGAGCGGTGTTCGCGGGCTGGTCTGCGGGGCGGCGAAGGAGGACGCCACCGCCGTCGGCTTTGACGAGGGCCCGGTCTTCGCCGAGAGTTGGGCCTACCTGGAGCGCCGCGGGGTCCGCATCGCGCGAGGGGTGCTTCGCGACGAGGCCGCCGCGGTCCTCCAGCTCTACCGCGCCGCTGGGGGAACCATTTACAACGCCTGAACCGCACCCCGCTGCTCACCGGCCTGCCCGCCTTCGCCGGCAGGTGTGATGATCTCCCTGCTCTGCGTCGTCCCCTTGCTGGGCGGCGCCATCGTCGGAGGACTCGCCGCCCGGCTCACCCGCCGTTGAATACCGGCTACTCCCAACGGGGCGACCGATGCGCGCGAACATCCGCACCACCTTTTCGGCCTGGCTACTCCTCCTCGCCGCGGGCACGGCGAGCTGCGGCTCGACCGCTGCTCCGCTGCCGGACGACGGGCTCTCCGTCCTGTTCGTGGGGAACAGTCTCACCGCCACGAACGACCTGCCTGGAATGGTCGCCGCCCTCGCCGGCGCCGCCGGCGTCGAGCGATTCCGCTACGACGAGGTGACCGCGGGCGGCGTCGCTCTGGAAGACCATTGGAATGACGGCCGGGCGGTCGAGGCGATCGAGCAGGCCCGGTGGGACGTCGTCGTGCTGCAGCAGGGTCCGTCCTCGCTGGAAAGCAGCCGCCTCAACCTGATCGAGTGGGCCGGCCGGTTCGCCGAAAAGATCCGGGAGCGGGGCGGCCGACCCGCGCTGTACATGGTGTGGCCCCCGCTCGGCGGCGACTGGGACGCGGTCACCCGGTCGTACACCGACGCGGCGGTCGCGGTGGACGGCATGCTGTTCCCCGCCGGCGAGGCGGTGCGCGCCGTCCATGCCGAGGGGGGAATCGCCTTGTTCGCGGCCGATCAGTTCCATCCCAGCCGGACAGGGACCTACCTCGCCGCCCTCGTCATCATCGGCGCGCTGACCGAGCGCTCCACGGAGGGACTCTCGCTGCTGCGGCCGATCGTGGATCTGCCCGCCTCCCAGAGCGCCAGGCTGGAGCGCGCCGCCGACCGGGCCAACCGCGATCACGGCATCCCTTGACCCGCGGGGTGGGCTTGCCGCGCGCGCCGCGCCAGAGTTTCGTGTATGCCACGGGCGATCTCTCGCCAACCCTGGAGATTCGATGCGGCACCTGTTTCTCTTCCTCGCCTTCCTCGGCGTCGTCGGGATGGCGTTCGGCGTGCTCAGCGTGATCCGCGGAGCCGCCGGCCCGCACGGCGTCCCATTCAGCTTCGAGAACTACGGCGGGCCGGGCTCGATCATCGCCGGCCTGGTGCTGGTGGCCGGCTC
>CAYPAE010000185.1:0-5115 GCA_964408595.1 uncultured Gemmatimonadaceae bacterium
AGACCGCGGAAAGCTGGACGACGGGACCGGTTGTGGACGGCGGAGAGACGACCACGCGGAGGTGGAACGTACCGCCCACTAGTGAGGCTGTCGAGAGTCGGCCACGGCCTCCCCGAGGGCCTGCCCCATCGCCTCGAGCCCCTCCTCGAGCACCTCGTCCTCGATCGTGAGGGGGGCGAGTACTCGGACCACGTTGCCGTAGGTGCCGGCGGAGAGCAGGATGAGGCCCCGCCTGAGGGCCCCGGCGAGCAGCCGGCCGGTGAGCGCCTTGTCCGGGGTGCGCGAGACGGGATCGCCGACCAGCTCCATCCCCACCATGGCGCCGAGCCCGCGGACGTCGCCGATGCACGGGTAGCAGTCCGCCCAGCTCCGGAACCGCGCGGCGATCCGCTCCCCTGCCCGGCGGGCGCGCTGGGGAATCCGCTCGCGCTCCATCGCGTCCAGCACCGCCAGCGCCGCGGCGCAGGCCAGCGGGTTTCCGCCGTAGGTTCCGCCGAGTCCGCCCGGGTGCGCCGCCTCCATGACGTCGGCCCGGCCGGTAACGGCCGCGAGCGGCAGGCCGCCGGCGAGCGACTTGGCCGTGGTGATGATGTCGGGGACCAGGCCGTAGTGCTCGCAGGCGAACATCGCACCGGTGCGACCGAACCCGGTCTGAATCTCGTCCGCCACGAAGAGAATGCCGTGCTCCCGCGCGAAGGCGGCGAGCGCCTGCACGTACTCCGGCGGGGCAGGGACGAATCCGCCTTCGCCCAGCTCCAGCTCCATCACGATCGCCGCCACCGACTCGGGGTCCACCATGGCCGCGAAGAGCCGGTCGAGATACGACCTATCGGCCATGCAGCACCGCCCCGGCGCTTCCTGGTCCAGCTGCCCCGCCGCCCCGCCGCCCCGCCGCCCCGCTGACGGACACCGATAGCAGTATGGGTATGGAATCCGATACACCTCCGGGGCGAACGGCCCGAACCCCTTCTTGTACGGGACCACCTTCGAGGTGAGCGCCATCGCCAGGTTGGTCCGCCCGTGGAAGCCGTGCTCGAAGCAGACGATGGCCTGCCGTCCGGTGAAGCTACGAGCCACCTTCACCGCGTTCTCCACCGCCTCGGCCCCGCTGTTCACCATGAAGGTGCGCTTCTCGTGGGTACCCGGCGTGATGCGGTTGAGCCGCTCGGCCAGTTCGACGTAGGGCTCGTAGGTGGAGACCGGGAAGCAGACATGGGCGAAGCGGTCCAGCTGCGTCCGCACCGCCTCGACGACGCCCGGATGCCGATGGCCCGTGTTCACCACCCCGATTCCCCCGCCGAAGTCGATCAGCCGGTTGCCGTCGGCATCGGTGATGACCGCGCCTTCGGCGTGGACGACGGCGATCGGCGTGACGGCCGGCACCCCTCGCGGCACCGCGGCGGCGCGGCGGGCCAGCAAGGCGCGGCTCTTCGGGCCTGGGATCTCGGTCCGGATCTGAATCACGCCGGCCATCGTCGCCCCGAGAAATGGTGGTAGGATGATGGGAGAGATGCAGGAAAGATACTTCTGGCCGCGAGTTCCACGACCAGGTACTGGAGAATGGGGCGGTCACCCTGCCGAGGCTGCGGCCGCAGGTCAAGCGGTGGATCGAGCGGATGGACGGGCCTGAATAACTATTCAGCGCCGCTGTCGGCCGGTGTTATATCGCCCTAATGCCACAACGATTTACATGTCCGGATGAAACTTCAGCCCGGGAATAGCCTGAGCCCCCGAACCGCACCCGGGGCTGGACAGCTGGTGGGGGGCGAGCGCTATGATGCAGGTGCGTCGGCCCCACCGGGGCGGGCGTGTTTGCATCCTCCGACCAAGCGGAGGGTCCACTCCTCGCAGCTGACGATCTCCTTGAGCTGCGAGCCCCTATATGCGGGGGGGGCGAGGAGGCATAGCCTCCAGACCGAGTCCCGCTTCACCCGAAAAGAGGAGTTTGTGAAAACCCTGATGTTGGGTGCCGGCGCGGTGGGGACCGTGTCCGCCCTCAAATTCGTGCAGGAGGCGATGCTCCAGAAACTCGTCATCGCCGACGCGGTGTCCGCCCGCGCCTCCCTTCTGGCGGACCGGCTCAACGATCCTCGGGTCTCGGCTATCGCCCTCGATGCCGGCGATCGAGCTGCAGTTGCCCGCACCATCCGTGAAACCGGCAGTACCATCGTCCTGAACGCGGCCCTGCCCGTCACCAACCTCGAGGTGATGCGAGCCTGCTTGGATGCAGGCTGCGATTACATCGACCTGGCGAGCGGCGGCACCGATGCCGACGGCGTCCCCAAGCTGGAGGACCAGTTCGCGCTCGACGCGGAGTTCAGGGCCGCCGGACGGCTCGCCCTGCTCGGCATGGGGGCCGACCCCGGCACCTCCAACGTCTACGCCGCCTACGCCGCGAAGCACCTGCTGGACGCGATCACCGAGATCCGGGTCCGCGACGGCGATAACTCCGTCTGCCAGGGGCACGACGGCTTCGTGGCGGCCTTCAGTCCGTGGGTCTTCATCGACGAATGCCTCTGTAAGGCGGTCTCGTGGCGCGACGGCCGCTACTACCTGGAGGAGCCGCTCACCGGGTTCGAGCCGTTCGACTTCCCGGAGCTCGGCATCCTCAACTGCTACTACGTGGACCACGAGGAGTCGAAGACCCTGCCTCGATTTTTCCCGCAGGCCCGCACCGTGGATTTCAAGCTCTGCATGGACGACGTCACGGTGGAGACCCTGCGGGTGATGAAGCGCCTCGGCCTCTCGGGCAAGACCCGAGTCCGGGTGGGGGACGCCTCGATCGCGCCCCGCGATCTGGTCGTCTCGCTGTTGCCGCAGCCCAAGGATCTGGCGGGCCGGATGCGGGGGAAGACCTGCGTCGGTACGCTGGTCAAGGGAATCAAGAACGGGGAGCCGCGGTCCTACTACATCTACAATGTGTCGGACCACGAGACCGTGTACGCCGAGCTTGGCGTGCAGGCGACGGCGTATCAGACGGGCATCCCGCCGGTGATCGCCGCGCGGCTCATTCACCAGGGCGTGTGGCGCGGCGTCGGCGTCATGTCGCCCGAGCAGTTCGACCCCGACCCGTTCCTCGAGCGCATGGCGCGGGAAGGGATGCCCTGGAACATCAGGGACGACACCGCCCGGACCGGGATCCCGCGGGTTCGCCCTTTGTCCAGCCGGGAGACGGTTGCGGCCTGAGTTCCGCCGGCTCTTGAACCCAGAGGCACAGAGGACACAGAGGCGTTCGATTCCTCGGTGTCCTCTGTGCTCTCCGTGCCTCTGTGGTAGATTGAGCCGAGATATCCGACCACAGGACAACCGGAGCACCAGTGCGCAGCGGAGGGGCCGATGACCAGCACGGCGACTGCGAAGAGCAAGACCAGGAAACCTGAAGTCACGCGGTACCGGATGTACATCGACGGGAAGTTCGTTGCCGCCGCCGGCGGCAAGACGTTCGAGGTCTACGACCCCGCCACCGAGGGCGTCATCGCCACCTGCCCAGCCGGCGGTGCGGCCGACATCGATCGTGCGGTGCAGGCAGCGACCCGGGCCTTCTACGACGGGTGGCGGTCGGTCACGGCCCAGGAGCGCGGCCGGGTGCTCTTCCGCCTCGCCGAGCGGGTGCGGGCCCGGCGGGCGGAGCTGGCCGAGGTGGAGACGGTCAACTCGGGGAAGCCGATCGTCGAGTCCGAGTACGACATGGACGACACGGCCACCTGTTTCGAGTACTACGGCGGGCTCGCGACCAAGATCAACGGCGAAGTGCTCCCGGTCCCGGCCGACGCCGTGGCCATGGCGATGCGCGAGCCGATCGGCGTCGCGGGCCAGATCATCCCCTGGAATTATCCGCTGATGATGGCGGCGTGGAAGATCGCGCCGGCGTTGGCCGCCGGATGCACCGTGGTCCTCAAGCCGGCCGAGCAGACGCCACTTTCCATTCTCAAGCTCGCCGAGGACTTCGAGGCCGTGGGGCTGCCGCCCGGCGTGGTGAACATCGTGACCGGGGACGGACCGGGCGCCGGGGCACCACTCGTCGCCCATCCGAAGGTGCGGAAGATCGCCTTCACCGGCAGCGCCGAAGTCGGCAAGACGATCATGCGGACCGCGGCCGACCAGCTCAAGCGGGTCTCGCTCGAGCTCGGCGGCAAGTCGCCCAACATCTTCTTCAGTGACGCCGACTTCGAGAATGCGGTGGACGGCGCCCTCTTCGGCACCTTCATCAACCAGGGCGAGGTCTGCTCGGCCGGGAGCCGAGTCCTGGTCCAGAAGGACATCTACAAGAAGTTCGTGGACGCCGCGGCGGCGAAGGCGAAGACGATCCGGCTCGGTCCGGGGGTGGATCGGGAGACCAAGATGGGCCCGTTGGTGAGCGCGGAGCAGCGGGACCGGGTCGCGGGCTATCTCAAGGTGGGCCGCGGTGAGGCGAAGGTGGCCGTCGGGGGCGGCACGCCGAAGCAGTTCGACAAGGGCTGGTACGTCGAGCCGACCATCTTCTACGACGTGGACAACGGCGCCAGGATCGCGCAGGAGGAGATCTTCGGCCCGGTGATGAGCGTGATCCCGTTCCGGGACGAGGCCGACGCGATCCGCCTCGCCAACGAGACGCCCTACGGCCTGGCGGCGGCGGTCTGGACCCGCGACATCTTCACGGCCTTTCGGGTAGTGAAGGCGCTGGAGGCCGGGATCGTGTGGGTCAACCACATGCAGCCGACGTTCGTCGAGGCGCCATGGGGCGGGTACAAGATGAGCGGATTCGGCCGGGAGCTGGGGCACTGGGGGGTGGAGGAGTATCTGGAGACCAAGCAGGTGTTCATCAACCTGGACGAGAAGCCGATCGGGTGGTACTAGGGCAATCCCCGTCATCCGGTACGAGAGCGCGGCCTCATCGGCCGCGCTGCTCGATCTCTTGGAGACACATCCTCAGCCGGCCGCCACCCAGCCTCGACCTCGGTCCTTACTCGGTAGTGACTCGGTCCGCCCACTCCACGAGCGACACGAATACCTTGGGGTCGCCATATTTGGTCCCCCAAGTGGCCAGAGCACCCCTCCGGCCTGTCGGCTGCATGCGCGGGTTAGGCTGCCGCGTGAGACGCGCTAAAGGTCGCCTGATCTGCTCTGCTGAGATCA
>CAYPAE010000186.1:0-5107 GCA_964408595.1 uncultured Gemmatimonadaceae bacterium
CCTGCCCGGAAGCCGGCGCCGGCCGACATGGGTGGGCCGGCGAAGCCCCCGCTCGAGCGGTGGGCCGACGCCGGCGAATCCCGGGCCGTCGCGGCCGCGGCCACCTCGCGGCTCCGCGCCGCGCTCGCCGCCCGGCTGCCTGGCGCGCTGCCCTCTCTCGACACCGAGGCGGTGCTGGCGCACGTCGCCGAGCAGAGGCCTGACTGGCCGATGGCCGAGCTCGGCGACGTGCTCCGCGCCCTCGACGAGGCACGATTCAGCAACGGTGCATTGCCCGACGCCTTGGGGCTCGCGCGTGGGGCCGCTGAGCTCGAACCCCGCCTGGTGCCGGAGGCGGCGTGAGCTTCGCGCGCCCGGTCCTCCTGCTCCTGCTGCTGGCGATTCCGCTCTGGGCGTGGCGGCGGCGCCGCCAGGACGTGCCCGCGGCCAGGTTCAGCGACGTCAGCCTCCCCGCCGCCGTGTCGGCCAATCGCTGGTGGGTGGTGCTGCCTCCCGTCTTCCGCGCCGCCGCGCTCGCCGCGCTCGTCATCGCGGCGGCCGGGCCCCGAATCGGTGGAGACACCGTCGAAGTGAAGCAGGAGGGAATCGCGATCGTCATTACGATCGACATCTCGAGCAGCATGCTGGCGGAGGACTTCGCGCCGTCGAACCGCCTGGAGGTCGCCAAGCGGCAGGCGGTCGGCTTCGTCCGGGGAAGGTCGGCCGACCGGATCGGCCTGGTCGCCTTCGCCGGTGAGGCGCTCACCCAGGTGCCGGTGACGCTCGACTATCCGGTCGTGGAGCAGGCGGTGATGGACCTCAAGATCGGAAGCCTGGAGGACGGCACCGCGATCGGGAGCGGACTCGCCACCGCGGTCAACCGGCTCCGGCGGGCGCCCGACAAGTCGAAGGTGATCCTGCTGCTCACCGATGGCGAGAACAACAAGGGGTTGATCGATCCGCGCACCGCCGCGGCGACCGCCGCCGCGTTCGGAATCAAGGTCTACACCATCGGCGTCGGCACCATCGGTGAAGCGCCCATCCCGACCGGTCGCGGACTCGGGGGATTCCGCTATGAGCTCCTCCCGGTTCGGATCGACGAGCCGCTCCTGAGGGAGATCGCGGCGAAGACCGGTGGCCGCTACTTCCGCGCTCGCGACACCGAGGCCTTGAGCCGGATCTTCCGCCAGATCGACGCGCTGGAGAAGACGCCGGTGCAAGTGACCCGGTACACCCGCTACGACGAGGCCACCCGCCCCCTGATATTGCTCGGGCTCGGCGCTCTGGCGCTCGAGCTCCTCATCGGCAGCACGCTGGTGGTGCGGGTGCCATGATCTTCGACCTGCCCCTCCTCCTTTTTCTCGCGCCGGCGGTCGCGCTGGCCGCCGGCTTCGGCGCCTGGCTGGGCCGCGGCCGCCGGATCCGCCTCGCCCGGCGCTGGTCGCCCGCGCTGGCGAAGCTGGCGAAGGCGCGCGGCGGCTGGGCACCGGCGCTGCTCGCCGGGGTGGCATTGCTGGCGATGGTCGGCCTGGCTGGACCGCGCATGGGGCGGACCGAGATCACGACGCGGACCCGCGCGCTGAGCCTGGTATTCGCGGTGGACATCAGCCGCTCCATGCTGGCGGAGGACGTCTCGCCCAATCGCCTCCAGCGCTCGGTCCGAGAGGCGCGACGGCTCATCGAGGATCTCGGCGGCGACCGGCTCGGATTGATCGCCTTCGCCGGCCAGAGCTACATCCTGGCGCCGCTCACCGTGGACGGCAGCGCGATCCGGATGTACCTCGACGCGCTCGATCCCGACCTCGCGAGCAGCGGCGGATCCAACCTGCGCGCCGTCCTCGCGCAGGGCGCCCAGCTCCTGGGCGCCACGACCGACGCGGCCGACCGCGTGCTGGTGCTCTTCACCGACGGCGAGGGGCACGACACGCTGCCCGGGATCGTCGGGCAGGCGGAGGCGCTCAAGGACGCCGGGGTGAGGCTCGTCGTGGTGGCGGAGGGCAGATCAGAGCCGGTCCGCATTCCGATCCGCGACTCGGCCGGCACGATCACGGAGTACAAGCAGGATGCGGACGGCGCCGTGGTCCGGACCCGACGGCGGGACGACATCCTGCGGGCGATGGTGGATGCGGCCGAGGGCACCCTGGTGCCGAGCGAGGTGCCGGACCAGGCGGGCGCGGTCCGCGATCTCGTCGCCGCGATGAAGCGAAGCCCGTCCTCGGAGACCCGCACCGCCGATCTCGTGCCTCGCGCCTGGATTCCCGTGCTCTCGGCGGCGCTCCTGCTCATCCTCTACACCATCGCACGGCCGGGCCCGGCGCTCGTCGGCCTGGCGGGCCTCCTGGTCGCGGGAGGCGCCGCGACGGCGCAGCGGCCCGCCAAGGGTGACCGCGCGCTTGCCGCCGGAGATCCGGCCGGTGCCGCGGCGGCGTTTCTCGCCGAGGCCAGCCGTGGAACGGCGAGGGACACCGCCTTCTACAACGCCGGGACCGCCGCCCTGGAGGCCGGACGCCTCGACGTCGCGCGCGGGGCGCTGGCGGAAGCCGCGAAGTCGCTCGATCCCGCGCTGCGCTACCGGGCGCTCTACAATCTCGGCCTGGTGGGCCTTCTCGCGGCGGAGGCCGACAGCACCCGGCAGGAGGAGTTCCTGGAGGACGCGGTGGACCGGCTGCGGCAGGCGTTGCTGCTGGAGCCTTCCTCCGCGCGGGCCAAGTGGAATCTCGAGCTGGCCGACCGCCGCCGTCCTCCGCCGCCCAGTGGAGGTGGCGGTGGTGGAGGCGGGACACCACCGCCGACCGGCGGCGGCGGCCGGCGCGAGCAGCAGCCGGAGGGCGAGACGCGGCGCCAAGGCCTCTCGCAGAGCCAGGCGGAACAGATCCTCAATTCCATGGAGCGGCGCGAGCATGAGACTCGGGCCGAGCAGCAGCGCCGCCTTCAGGCGGGGTCGGCGGGCGGAGTGAAGGACTGGTGATCGCCCTCCTGCTGGCCGTGACTCTCGCCCAGGGGGGCGGGCCTTCGCTCGACGCCGGGGTGGACGAGGACCGCGTTTCGGTGGGAGAGGACCTGGTCTACACCCTTCGCGCTGTAAGCCACTCCCAGCTGCCGATGCAGGTGAGCATTACGCCGTTCAACGGCCTCGAGATCGTCTCGCGGAGCGAGCGCTCCGAGGTCTCCCTTGGAGCCGCCCCGACGCGCACCACGGTGCTCGAGGTCCGGCTTCGGGCCGTTCGCCCGGGTCGCTGGCAGCTGGGGCCGGCGCGCGCGGTGCAGGGGAGGGACACCGTGGAGGCGGCGGCGATCGTGATCGACGTGACTGCGAGCCGCGCGGCCACTGCGTCCACCTTGAGCCCCAGACTCAAGCGACTGCTCGAATCGGCGAGGCCGCGGTCCGGCGGTCAGGCCGCCGTGGATCTCCTCGTGTCGGCCGATTCCGTCAGCGTGGGCGAGCAGGTGGACGTCGTGACCGCCGCCTGGTTCCCGAGAGATCTCCGGTTGCAGCTCCGACGGCCGCCGACGCTGCAGCCCCCGGTCATCGACGGCGTCTGGAGCTATCCCCAGGCCACCCCCGCGGGCATTGCTGCGACCCGAAGCATCGGCGGCCGCTGGTACGACCTCTTCGTCGCCTATCAGGTGGTCTTCCCGCTGCTTCCCGGCACGCTGCCGATTCCCCGTGCCACCCTCAAGTACAGCACCCCGGTCGCGCTCCAGTTCTTCAGCCAGGAAGAGCGCTTCGCGCTGACCAGCCGGGCCGACACCCTCGCGGTGCGCGCGCTTCCGGAGCTCGGACGGCCCGCTGACTTCACCGGCGCGATCGGCTCCGGCCTCACGCTCGATCGCCGGGTCACGCCCGTCGCCGCCCGTGTCGGGGAAGGCGTTGCGGTCGAGCTGTCGCTCACCGGCGAAGGAAACACGGCGCTATGGCCCGCTCCCGAGATGCGGTGGCCCCCGGGCGCCCGGGCGTACAGCGACAAGGTCGAGGAGCGGGTCGGCGCGACCGAGGGTCGTGTCGGCGGGACCAAGACCTTCCGCTATCTGGTGGTCCCCGATTCCGTCGGGGCGCTCGCGCTCCCGGCGGTGAGCTACGCCTACTTCGACCTGGCCTCGAATCGCTACCTGACCGCGGCGGTGCCGGCGGCTTCGGTCCCCGTCGCCCAGGGCGGTGAGGCGACGGCCTCGACGGCGTTGCCGCCTCCACTCGTCCGAAGCGAGAGCCCTTCGGTCGCGTGGCGGGTCGGCCACGCGGTCCCCGACTGGGTCTGGCTGCTGGTTCTGCTCGCTCCACCCGCCATGCTCGCCCTCCGCGGCCGACTGTCTCTCGCGCGACGCCGCGCGCCTCCCCGGCCGGCCGGCGAGCTGAAGGGCGCCGAGGAGGAGCTCGACGCGATCGTGCGGACGCTGGTCCCGGATCCGCAGCGGCGCTCCGGCGCGGGACTGGCCGCCGCCGTTCGCGCCGCCGGCGCCGACGCTACGCTCGCCGGCCGGGTCGCCGCCGGCCGCGAGCGCCTCCTGGCGCGGAGGTACGGGCCGGCCGCGGGCGAGCGGGACGATCCCGCGCTCGCCACCGAGGTGCACGAGCTGGTGCGCCGCCTCGGCGGGTCGCTCCGGGGTTGGGCGGGTCGCGGCGCGGCCGTGGTGCCGCTGGTAGTGGCGCTCTGGTCCACCGGGCTCCGGGCCCAGGCGCCCTCGCCCGAGGTGCTCTACGAGGAGGGCTCGCTCCGCGCGGCGGCGGAGGGATTCGGGCATCGGGCCGAACGTGAGCCAGCGGTCGCCGGGCACTGGTACAATCTCGGCGCCGCGTACTACCGTTTGGGCCAGGATGGTCGTGCGAGGGCGGCGTGGCTCGAGGCGCGACGCCTGGCACCGCGTTCCAATGCCGTCACCCGGGCCCTCCGGCTGACGCCTCCGCCCGACGCTACCTCGGCCCGCTGGAGCTGGAGCCCGCCGGTGGGGGCGGAGGAGCTGCTGCTGCTCGGGGCGCTGGGCTGGATCGCCGGGTGGCTCGGCCGGACGCTCCGGCCGCGGGTGCGCGAGCGATGGCTGGTCCTCCTGGTCTTCTCCGCCGCGGCCGTGCTGGCGGGGCTGGCGCTTCGGATCTGGCTCCGCGAGCCGCTCGCCATCGTGCTGGAGCGCA
>CAYPAE010000187.1:0-5106 GCA_964408595.1 uncultured Gemmatimonadaceae bacterium
GCGGCGCCGCCCGCCGTGATCGGCATCTCCGCTACCCGGCCGACGACCTGGCGCGCGGGGCCGGTGTCGAGGACCAGCGCGTCGCCGTCCAGCACGGCGCCGGTCCCTCCGCCGGCCGTGTGCCGCCGGATCAGGCTGTTGCCCGGGTCCAGCGAAAACCAGGCGATCGGCGCGCGGACAGCGGCCGCGGCTTCCACCAGCACGGGGTCGTCGGCGTTGAGCACCACCCGGCCGCCGGGCCCGATCGCCCGGGCGACGAGCAGCTTCGTCTCCGCCAGCTGCCGCAGGTCCTGCACGCCGAACTCGCCCAGATGATCGGCGGCGATGTTGCTGACGACCGCGACGTCGGCGCGCTCGACCATGAGTCCGCGCCGCAGCAGTCCGCCGCGCGCGGTCTCCAGTATCGCGGTGTCCACCTCGACCCGCCGGAGCGCCAGCCTCGCACCCTGGGGGCCCGAGTAGTCGCCGTCGGCGACCAGCTCGCCCCGGACCAGCACTCCCTCGGTGGAAGTCACCCCGGTGACCCGCCCCGCCGCGGCCGCCATCGCCCCGAGCAGGCGCACGACCGTCGTCTTCCCGTTCGAGCCGGTGACCAGGGCGACGGGAATCTCGTGCGCCCGCGACCAGTCGATCCGCTCCGGAGCGGGGAGACGGTTCGCCGGCCAGCAGAGAGCGCCGGTCCCGGCCCCGACGGAGACCAACTTCTCGCCGCTCAGGAAGGTGAGCCCGCGCGATCGCGCGGCGCTCCGGATGGCGAGCAGGGCGGGGTTGCGCTCCCGGGCGATCTTGTCGCGGAGGCGCCGGGCGGCGGGGCCGAACGCGGGCTCGGGTTGTCTCTGGATTGCCGCCACGGCGGCTGCCCAGGCCCACTCGTTCAGATCGGCGGCGGAGTACAGCGAATCGGGCGGTGCGGTGACGGCGAGGCTCGCGCCGCCGGCGAAGCGGCGCGCGACGACCCGCTCGTCGCCCCAGCCCACGGCGCCCAGCATCCGGGTGGCGGCGTCCCGCCAGGCGCCGATCAGCTCGTCCCGGCGGTCGTCGGCCACTCTGACGTCGGCCACCGCGCCGGGCCGGTCGAGCAGCAGCCCCGGCCCGGTGAGACGCCGGGAATCGAGCAACTCCACGACGGCTGTCTCGGCGGCACTTGTCACCCTGAGCGAAGCGAAGGGGGCATGCGCCGGGTCATGCCTCCTTCGCTTTGCTCAGGATGACAATGACGCGGATACCTCATCAGTCGTCCGCCTCCCTCGGCAGGCGGACGCCGCGCACGTCGCGCACGAACTCGCGGCGGCGATCCTCGAGCGCCAGCGGCTCCAACGCTACCGCGAACGCCGGCTCGGGCTGCGACACCCTGGGCCGTTCGACCGGCCGGTCGGCCGCGTCGGGTCGGAACTGGATCACCTGCTTCCAGCTCCGGGTGATCGCGTCGGCGAAGATGAGCACCAGATCGCCCGGCTGCCCCTCGCGGAGCGCGGCGTCCACCGCCGCCTGCTCGTCGGGGATCACGGCCACCTGCTCGCTGGGAGTGCCATGCTCCAGCAGGGCGTCCCGCAGCAGGTTGGGCACCTCGTCGGGCTTGCGGCCCCGCAGCTGATCGTCGCGGCGGCAGATGTAGCGGTCGAACCGCCCCGCTGCGATGCGGCCGATGTCCTTGATGTCCTCGTCGCGGCGGTCGCCCGGCGCGGCGAGCACGCAGATCCGCCGCCCGGTGACGTCGAGCCGCCCTATCAGGTCGCACATCACCTCCACCGCGGCCGGATTGTGGCCGTAGTCGAGGATCACCTTGAACGGATGCTCGTCGTAAATGTTCATCCGGCCCGGCGCCTGGAAGAACGTGGTGTCGAAGGTCCGGAGCCCGTGGCGGATGTCCTCCAGCTTGAGCCCCATGCTGAACGCCATCGCCGCGGCGAACATCGCATTCTGGACGTTGTGCGTCGCCCGGCCCTCGAGCGTCGCCGGAATCAGGTGAGTCCAGAGCAGGGGGATGTGGGCGCCGCGGTCGTAGATGGTGATCATCTGACCCTTGATCCCGGACTCCAGCACCACGCCGCGCCCGCCCGCCTTGATGTGCTCGCCCACCAGCTCGTGGGTCGGGTCCATCGTGACGTAGCACAGGTGCTCGGCCTCGGTGTAGTCGCCCATCTTGAGACAGAGCGGGTCGTCGGCGTTGAGCACCGCGGTGCCGCTGGTCACCTCCACCACGATCCGCTTCACCTGGGCCAGCTGGTCCAGCGTGCCGATCCCCCGGAGCCCGAGGTGGTCGGACTTCACGTTGAGCACCGCGCCCACGTCGCAGTGGCGCACGCCCATCCCGGCGCGGAGCAGCCCGCCACGCGCCACCTCCAGCACCGCGACGTCCACCGAGGGATCGCTCAGCACCATCCGGGTCGCCACCGGCCCGGTCATGTCGCCCCCGACCGTGCGTTGCCCGTCGATGTACACGCCGTCCGTCGAAGTGAGCCCGACGTGATGGCCGGCCAGCTTCTGGATGTGGGCCAGCATCCGGGCCGTGGTCGTCTTCCCGTTGGTGCCGGTTATCGCAGCGATCGGAATACGGGTCGGCGTACCTGGCGGGAAGAGCATGTCCATCACCGGGCCCGCGACGTCGCGCGGCCGGCCCTCGCTCGGCGCCATGTGCATCCGGAACCCGGGCGCCGCGTTGATCTCGCAGATCGCGCCGCCCACTTCCTTATATGACTCGGTGACGTCGGTGGAGAGGAAATCCACGCCGCCGATGTCGAGCCCGATCGCCTTGACCGCGCGGGTCGCCATCTCGACGTTGTCGGGATGCACCAGATCGGTGAGATCGGTCGCGGTGCCGCCGGTCGAGAGATTGCCCGTGGAGCGGAGGAACACGCGCTCGCCCGCCGCCGGCACGCTCTCCCGGGTGTAACCCTTCCCCTCGAGCATGGTCTCGGCCTGGTGATCGAAGGTGAGCCGGGTGAGGACCTTCTCGTGGCCGATCCCGCGCCGGGGATCCTGGTTCACCTCTTCGACCAGCTCCTCGATGGTGTGCACTCCGTCGCCCACCACGTGGCCGGGGACCCGCTTCGAGACTGCGACCAGCCGCCCGTCGATCACCAGCATCCGGTGGTCGTCGCCGGTGATGAAGCTCTCGACGATGACGCTGCGGCTGTGCTCCCGGGCCACCTCGAATGCGGCGCGCACTCCCTCGGGCGTCGTGACGTGAATGGTGATTCCGCGCCCGTGATTCGCGTTGTACGGCTTCACCACCACCGGGTAGCCGATCCGCTCCGCCGCCTCCACCGCGTCCTCTGCGCCCTGGACCAGCCGCTGCCGCGGCACCGGGAGACCGAGGTTGCCGAGAATGCGGTTGGTCTCCTCCTTGTCGGAGGCGAGCTCGACCGCGATGTGGGAGGTGCGGCTGGTGACGGTGGCCTGGATCCGCTGCTGGTACCGTCCGTGGCCGAACTGGATGAGGCTCTGCTCGTTGAGGCGGATCCAGGGGATCTCCCGCTCCTCCGCCGCCCGCACCAGCGACATCGTGCTGGGGCCGAGATGGCGGAGCTGGGCGTAGCGGATGAACTCGTCCCGCTCCGCGGCGAAGTCGAAATCCGGGGGCACCGCCCCGTCGGGCCGCAGAGTCGGGGGGAGCAGCGAGTGGAGCAGCATCAGTCCGAGGCGACCCGCCTCCACCCCGACGTCCTCCTGCTCGTACTGATAGATGACGTGGTACTGGCCAGTCGCCTCGTTGGACCGGGTCTTCCCGAAAGTGACCGGCTCGCCGGCCACGTTTTGCAGCTCGATCGCGACATGCTCCAGGATGTGGCCCATCCAGGTGCCTTCGTCCTCGGTCAGCCGCCGGATGAAGCCGCCCGCCTCCCCGTAGGAGCAGCCGTGCTCCTGGAGCCCCGGCAGTGCCGCGATCAACCCGTCGGTGAACCCCCGCCCCAGCTTGACCGACGGCCACTGCTCCAGCTCGCCGAGATCGATGTCGAGCCGGATGACCGGAAAGTGGGCGTAGAGACTGGGGCCGACGTAGACGGCCTTGTCGACGATGTGCATGGAGGGACTACTCCTTAGAGGGCTTCTCGTGTTGTCACTCTGAGCGGAGCGAAGGGGACCATGCCGGCATGGCCTCCTTCGCTTCGCTCAGGATGACAGTCCTCCTCGCCGTGCTGCCCCGCCGCCCCGCCGCCCCGCTGCCCCGCCTCCTACACCCTCTGCGCGATTCCCAGCGGGGCCGCGGCCACCCGGGTGTGCAGGTTGAACGTGGACCCGTCGTTCAGAATGTGCAGCCGGAGGCCGATCAGGCAGACCGGATCGTTCTTGCGCACTTTCGCCATGGAGGAGAACTCCAGCCCCGAAGGGTCTACGATGGTGAGGGCGCCGCTCCCCACCACCTCCAGCGTCTCGTCCGGCCCGATGAACCCGGCGGTGTTCTCGTCCAGCCCGATCCCGATGGCGAACGGGTTGTAGGCCAGGGCCGTGAGCAGCCGGCCCAGCCGGTCCCGCTGACGGAAATGTTGGTCGATGATCATGCGGTTGGTAAGACCCAGGCCGGCGGCCAGGGTCACGATCCGGGCCCGGGGCGACGCTCCCTCGCGCCCGAAGGCGATCATGTGCTCGCAGAGGAACGCCGCCCCCGCCGAGGTGCCGGCGACGTGCACCCCTTCCCGGTTGCGCCGCCGCAGAGCCTTGGCGACCTGGGTGCCGCCGATCATGGTGCTGAGCCGGAGCTGGTTGCCGCCGGTGAGAAAGACGCCTTCGACCTCGTCCAGCACGTCCAGCCACTCGCGGCGCTCGCAGTCGGCCCGGCTCGCGATCGGAAGCGAGCGGGCCACCTTGATGCCCAGCGAGTGGAACAGCTCCTCGTAGCGCGCCCCCGTCTCGGCCAGCTCCGAGGCGGTCGGAATGATGGCGATCCGGCCCTTGTTCCCGCCGCAGAGCGCCGTGAACCGGCGCAGGATCGCGAGGTCGCCGATCTTCTCCTCGGCGCCGCCCACCGGTACGATGAAACCTCTTGTTTCTTCCACCCTCTCTCCCGGGGATTGAGCGTCGCGGAAGATAAGCGGGGCAGCGGGGCAGGGGGGCGGCGGCGTCATCCCGAGGGCGGCAGCGTCATCCCACGCGGCGCGCGGGATG
>CAYPAE010000188.1:0-5076 GCA_964408595.1 uncultured Gemmatimonadaceae bacterium
CGGGCGCGCCAGCGACGCAGGGCATGCCGAGCCGCTCGGCCCAGACCTGAAGCTGACTGATGGCGCCGGCGCGGTATGTATCGGCGGCCGCCAGCAGCACCTTTCGGCCCTCGCGCTGGAGCCGGCGCGCGAGCTTGGCGGCGGTGGTGGTTTTGCCGGTGCCGTTGACGCCGATCAGCAGGATCACGGTGGGGCCACTCTCGCTCCGCGCCAGCGCCCCCGGATCCTTGGAGCCGTCGAGCAGGGCGGCGAGCCGGCCCTCGAGAGCCTGCCGCAGATCGTGCTCGGTCTTGAGCTTTCCCTTGCGGACTTCGTCTTCCAGCGCCTGGGTCAACTCCACTGTAGCCGGCACGCCGAAATCGGCCTCGATGAGCACCCGCTCCATCTTTTCGAGGTCTTCGGCGTTGAGCCCCCGCACCAGCGCGCCGACGTCGGTGAGCGCGAAGCGCTTGAGCCGGGCCCACAGGCCCTCGTTCCGGTCCTTCATTCTGCCTTCGGCCATGCTGAATCCTAACACCCCCTCAGCGCAGCCCGAGGCGCCGCCGCGCGAGCCACTCGAGCGACAGCGCGGCCACGCAGATCCCGAAGAGCCAGAGCCAGTCGCGCGCGGCGGTGCGTCCCTCCGGACGGGGAACGCGCGCGGTGCGGCTCGCCAGGGTGACCGGAGACGGGAGCAGCTCGTCCGAGTACTCCTCCACCGCCACCGTCCCCCCGCCGCCACCCGCGAAGCGGTAGCGGTACTGGCCCGGCGGCAGCCGGACACTGGCCCTCCCGGCCCCGTCGAAGCGCAGCGTGTCGGAGCGCGGTCCTTCCGGCCCCATCCAGACCACCGGCGACGCCACCGCCCCACCTCGTCCCGTCCATTCGAAGACCAGCGGGCGGCCGCTCTGCACGATGGGTCGGATCGGCGAGGCGACGCCCCGCACCGAGTCGGCACCGCCCAAGAGCCAGCTCGCCGTGGAGGCCACCCAGGTCCGGTAGCTCTGCTCGCTGGACCCGCCTCGGAACGCCCAGCGCCAGAGCCCGTCGGCTGCGACCGACACCGATCGCACCCTGCCCTCCTCGCGGCCGGTGACGGCGGGCAGAGCCGCGCCCCGCCGCCCCAGCTGGCCCGTGAGGCCGATCCAGTCCCCTGGCCCCGGCTCGAGCGGAGTCAGCTGCGTCGCCGGCGGGAAAGAATCCACCGGCTGGCCCAGAAACGCACCGGCGATGGGCGAAACCTCGGCCCCCGACAGATACCAGTCCCCCGGAACGGGCGCGGCTCCGGTCACGCCGCTGGGCCAACGCCAGATCCCCCGCGCGCCCGAACCCTCCGCCAGCGATCCGGGATCGCCCTTCAGGATCAACAGGTCCGCGCCCCGTGCGGCCTGGCGGACCCGCTCGGCGCCGACGGTGGACAGGTCGCTCATCGAGCGCCAGCGGTCGCCGTCGAGGCGCGCGTACCCTCGGACCGGCAGCTGGGCCACGTCGCGGAGCGTGCGGTAGAGGAAGCGGCTGTCCCAATCGGCGGGAGCCGCGAGGAGGACGACGCCGGGGGTCGGCGTGACGGTGACCAGGTGGAGCCGGGTGTCGGTCCTGGGCTCCTCGTCCCCCGCGCCGGCCAGCCGGAGCCGCAGAACGTGGTCTCCCGGACCGATCGCCCCGGAGGAGAAGGCGATGCGGGACTTGGCCGTGGCGCCTTCACTCACGCTGAGTCTTCGGCTCGCGACCATCTTGCTGCCTGAAAGGACTTCCACCGCGAGACTGTCCGCGGCCGCTCCGGCAACTGCCTGGGCCTCGAGGTCGAGCACGATCGAATCGCCAGCCGTGACTCGCGAGGGACCCGCGACGTTGAGGAGCGCGATGTCGGCCCGCGGCTGGCGGGGGAAGACCTCGACCGCGGCGCGCCCGAGCAGCTCGGGCGGAATGTCGCCGGCGTCCTCGACCTCGCCGTCGGTCACCACGACGACCGGCCGATTCGACGCCGCGGCGGCGGTGAGCGCCGGCCGGAGAAGCGAGCGACCCCGGGTCGGCGTGGTGTCGCTGGACGCAACCTCGTCACCGAACGTCCGGACATCTCCCGCGCGGAAGGCGGAATCCCGCGCCTCCACCCATCGCCCACCCGGGGCGTCCATGCTGAGCGAGCCGTCGAGCAGAACGAGTGGCCGCTTCGGCCGCCCCGCCACCGGGCAACTGATGTTGAGAAGCAGGAGTCCTATGGCCGACCAGGCGATCGCGCGCGAGACGAGTGGCAACCAGGCCCGGGATCCGAGACGCTCGAGCTTGAGATAGGTGAGCGCGGCCAGCCCAGCCGCGAGCAGGACGACTAGCCCGGCGGCGAGCATCAGACGGAATGGGTCCGTGAGCCGATGGCTTCGAGCGCCTGGGGCAGGTCGAACCGGCCCTCGTAGAGCGCCCGTCCCACGATCGCGCCCGCGAGCCCGGCGGCGGCGATCCGCCGCAGGTCGTCGAGCGACGAGACTCCACCGCTCGCGATGACCCGCGCACCCTGGCCCTGGAGCGCGAGGGCGCCCCCGATGTCGGGGCCCCCGAGCATGCCGTCGCGGGCGACGTCGGTGTAGATCAGCGTGGCGATGCCCGCGCTCAGAGCGCGGCTCGCCAGCTCGGCGGTCGTGAGCGTCGAGGTCTCGGTCCATCCCCGCACCGCCACCTGCCCGTCGCGCGCGTCCACCGCGGCGGCCAGTCGCTCGGCCGGCACCGCGGCCGCCATGGCGGCGAGGAAACCGGAGTCCATCGCAGCCGCGGTACCGATCACGACGCGGTCGGCACCGAGCTCGACCCCACGCCTCACCCGGTCGAGCGAGCGAAACCCGCCGCCCAGCTGGATCCGCACCCGGCCGCGAACCCGCTCGAGGATACGGCGCACCGATTCCTCGTTGTCGCCCTCGCCCAAGGCGCGGTCGAGGTCGACGACGTGAATCCAGCGCGCGCCCTGATCGGCGAATCCCTCCGCGACCGCGGCCGGGTCCGTGCCATAAACGGTTTGCCGCGTCGCCTCGCCCTGGCTCAGGCGAACGACGCGGCCGCTTCGGATGTCGATGGCGGGAAAGAGTTCCACTACTGGCGCACTACGGGAGCCACCGATCGCTGGTGCCGCCGGCGGTCTGGGCGATTGCCCCGGGTCGAGATCCGTCGAGCAGCTCGCGGAGGCGGTCGCGCTCGCGCTCGAACGCCTCGCGGTCGCGCTCGCCGATCGGCGCGCCGCTGCCCAGCGCCACTCTCCGGGGATCCTTGGCGACGCCGCTCACCCTGAACTCGTAGTGCAGGTGCGGTCCGCTCGCCAACCCGGTGGAGCCCACAAAGCCAATCGTCTGCCCCTGCGACACCCGGGCCCCACTCCGGACGCCACGGGCGAATGCGCGCAGGTGGCCGTACCGCGTAGTGATTCCGTTCCGGTGCCGCAGCTCGACGAGGTTGCCGTAGCCGCCGGCGCGACCCGCGCGCAGCACCACGCCGTCGCCCGCGGCCATCACCGGAGTCCCGGGCGAGGCGGCGTAGTCGGTGCCCTGGTGCCGGCGGGTGATGCCGAGCACGGGGTGGCGCCGCGCGCGGGCGAAGGTGGATGAGATCCGGCGGAACTGGACTGGCGCCCGGAGGAATGCGCGGCGCAGCGACTTGCCGTCGGCGTCGTAGAACGTCGGGCGCCCGCCACCCTCGAACCGGAAGGCGGTCATGCTCTTGCCCGACATGTCGAGGTCACTCGCCAGCACCCGGCCGAAGCGGATCTCGCCATCCTCCGAGATCAGCCGGTCGAACACCACCCGGAACCGGTCGCCGGTCTGGATGTCCCGGGTGAAGTCCACCTGCCAGGCGTAGATGTCGGCCAGGTCCCAGGCGAGCCGCTGGCGCTGCCCCGCGTCGAGCTGATCGTCGCTCACCTGCGCGTCGATCGCCTCGTAGAGCGAGTTGTCGATGGCACCCTCGATGCGGAACGGCTCGGTGCGCCAGTGAATGGAATCCACCGCGGTGTCCCAGCGGTCCAACGCCCGCTGGAAGACGACGCGCTGCTCCGGCGTGGCGCGCACGCTGATTCGGGTGGCGGGCGAGTCCGGCGCGGGACGCCGGAAGCTGAACACGAGCCCGGAGCGAAGGCGACGGGGATCGAGCGCTATGGCGGGGTCGAGACCGGTGAGGTCGAGATCGAGGATCCCCTGACGGGCCAGCAGCTCGGAGAGCGTCTCGCCCCTTCGGAGCGTGTCGAGGGTCTCGGTGGACAGGTCCGCCATCACCTCGATGGCCTCGGCGACCGGTAGCTCGACCGGCTGCCACGGCCGCCGCACCCCTAGAGCGACGGCGGCAGAGGCCATGACGCAGAGCCCTCCGGCCAGCCGCAGCCCCCGCATCAGTCCATCTGCCTGCGAATGAAGGTGGGAATCTCCATCTCCGGCGTCTCGGCCGGCGTGCCCCCGGCCGGAGGGGCCTGGGGTGCGCGCGGCTGGGGCCGCTGCGAAGGCTGAGCCGCGGGCGGCTGGACCGCCGGGCTCGAGGGGCGCCCCCGGGTGGTCGGGAAGCTCAAGACGCCGGCCGCGCCGGACGGACGCCCTATGGGCAGGGGGTGCTCGACCGGCACGGCGCGGTCGAAGCCGGTCGCGATGACGGTCACGCGGACCTCACCGTGCATCGCGGCATCGTTCCCCGCGCCGAAGATGATTTCGGCATCGTCGCCCACGGCGTCGTGAATGATGTCGTTGATCTGGGTGGTCTCACCCAGTGTGAGGTCGTCGCCGCCGATGATGTTGATGAGCACCCCGGTGGCCCCCGCGATCGAGACGTTGTCCAGCAGCGGGCTCGAGATCGCCTGCTGGGCGGCCTCGAGAGCCCGGTTGTCCCCGCGGCCGATGCCGGTGCCCATGAGCGCGGCGCCGCCGTTCTGCATCACCGTCCGGACGTCGGCGAAGTCGACGTTGATGATCCCGGTGCTGGTGATCAGGCTGGCGATGCCCTGGGTGGCGTGGAGGAGGACTTCGTCGGCCTTCTTGAGGGCGTCCTGGAACGGGATCCCCTTGCCGACGACGGCGAGAAGCCGCTCGTTCGGCACCACGATCATCGTGTCCACGTTCTTCCGCATCTCGGTGA
>CAYPAE010000189.1:0-5071 GCA_964408595.1 uncultured Gemmatimonadaceae bacterium
GGGCATGGTGGAAGCGGCTCGGCGATCGCCCGCCAGTGCCGAGTATGCTCGCCGGCTGCGGCAACAGGCGATGCGGCTGCGGAACGCCGGGGACGCCCTCGCGGCCGAGCGTCGGGAAGGGTTGGCGGCGGGACTCGAAGCGTTGGCCAGGGGATTTCGCGGTGATCGCCCGAGCGCCGTGGCGCCGCTACGTGAGGCGGTGGAGCGGGTCGGCGCCGGGGACTTCATCAGCTACGTGGTCTCCAACGTTCACCGGCTCTACCTGGCCGCCTGGCTGGCGGAGCGGCCGGAAGGCGAGCAGGAGGCATTGGAGATCTTGAGCACCACCTATGTGCCCTTCCGGGCCCAGGCCGACCAGCTCGCCGCCCGGATCTACGAGCGGCAGGGCCGGGTGACCGAGGCCGCCGCGCGCTACGGTCGGGTCATCGAGGTGTGGCAGGATGCCGAGCCGGAACTCCAGCCGGCCGTAGCCGAGGCGCGCGCCGCGCTCGAGCGGCTCATGGCGGAGCCGCGTCAGTAGTGGTGATGACATATGCAGAGCACGCCCGCCAACCCTTCACCTTCCCGCTAGAACCGCCCGCTCCAGCTCACCCCCAGCGACGGCAGGATAGTGAACCAGGTCTCCAAGTCCCGCCGGAGACTGATTCCGCCGCTCGGATCGCGGAACCTGAAGTAATCGTACCCCAGGACGTTCCGGTGATTCGTGAGGTTGACCACCTCGAAGAAAAACCGGAGCTCCCCGGTCTTGGTCGGCTTCCGCCGGGTCACCCGGACGTCCAGGCGCTGGTAGCTTGGCAACCGGCTGCCGTAGAGCTTGTCCGGCTTGACCGTCACGTCGGGCTGTCCGTTCGATCCCGTGACCTGGACCGCGCGTTCCGTCGTCGCAGGCCACCCGGTGTGAAAAGCCCACGAGGCGTTGATGGACCAGGTCTTTCCCGGCCGGTAGGTGAGATCCAGGTTCACCGCGTGGCGCTGATCCTGGGGACCCGGTTGGGTCCGGTCGAACACGATCGGCGTGGGATCGTTGACGTTCTCGATGCGACTCACCTGCTCATCCACGAACGCCAGGGCATAGCCCGCCCTGGCCGACCAGCGGCTGCCAAAGTTGCGGTCGTGATACAGCTCGATGCCTTTGGAGGTCGTCCGGTCGGGGAAGACCAGAATCCGATCCTCGTTGGATTCAGGGAAGACGTCGATCCCGCCCTTCCAATTTCGGTAGGCCGGTCTCAGCCGAGTGCCGGTCTTGTAGTAGCCCTCCACCCGCAGCGTGCCCCCGTCGGGGAACAGGTGCTCGAATCCCAAGGTCGACTGCCTCGACAGCTCCGAGGGGAAGTACCGAGTCGGGCCATCCAGGTCTTCCACGGCCAGGTCGGCGATCCCCTGGCGTTGACGGTAGTGTCCCCACCCCGCCCGCAGGCTGCTCCGTTCCGACAGCCGGAACAGGGCGTTCACCCGAGGGCTGACGTCGCTGTCCCTGGTGTAGGACGCGTGCTCGTAGCGCACCCCGAGCTCGAGGGTGAGGGGATCCAGGAGCTGCAGGCGGTTGCTGAGATAGGTCCCGATCGTGGTGCCGGGTTGCTTGATGGCGGTGCGGGTCTCCTGGGGGTAGTACCCCAGGGTATCCACGGAGGGGTCATCGGGGTTCTGCCCGACGAGGGTCGTCACCTGGTAGTCGGCGTCCAGGGTCCGTAGATCGTAGCCGAACTCGAGGATCATCGAGTTGGAGTGCTCATAGGTCCAGTCCTGCTTGAAGCCCAGGACGGAGAAATCGCGGCTGCTGGTGACGGCATAGGCGGCCCCGGGGCGATCGAGATATCGCTCGGTGCCGTCCCGTCCCGCCGTGATCAGGCCGGCCGACGCCATGGTCCTGACACCCAGCCGCTGCCCCACCAGCGACTGGAGCGTGAGCCAGGCATAGGAGTTCCCATAGCGATTGTCGGCGATCTCGCGGGTCCGGATCGAATCCCGGAAGCCCGTGGTGGAGTTCGCGTTGAAGGTGTAGCGATCCCCCGCGTGCAGCAGGTTGAACGACAGCGCATGGCGGGGGTGGACGTTGTAGCGGACCGCCGCGAAAACGTCCTCGTACCGGGGCGATGGCAGCTCGTCCTTGTTGATGATCCCCAGCACGAGGTCGACGTATCCCCGGCGGGCGGAAACGAGCCAGGAGCCCTTCTCCTTGGCGAAGGTTCCTTCGGCCATTGCACGGGCGTTGGTGAAGCTCAAACCGAGGTTGAAGTGAGTCCCGTCGTCCCTTGGCGTCCTCGAGGTGATGTTGAAGACTCCGCTGCGCTTGTCGCCGAACTTTGCGGGAAAGCCGCCGGTCAGCAGCTCCACGCCTTCGATGGTCCCCACGTCTACGATACTGAGGGCGCCCTCATTGAAATCCTTCATGTGGTACGGCTCGTACAGCTCGAGTCCATCCAGGAGAATGAGGGTTTCGTCATGCCGGCCGCCCCGAATGGAGAAGTGGGCCGCATAGTCCCCCGAAGAAAGGCCGGGCAGACGGTTCACCGCCCGAAACAGGTCCTCGCCAAAGGGTGCCGACTCGATCTCGAGTCGCGACATGGTCTGCCGGGTCGCGGGGCCCGATTCCATGAAGGAGAAGGAGCCGGGGGTGACCGCGATCTCCTTGAGCTGAAAGGCCGAGGGCGTCATGACGAGGGCCAGGCTCACCGCCGTGTCGCCGGCGATCCGAATGCTGTCGGAGACGAGAGGCTCATACCCGATGCGGCGCGCTTCGAGGGCGTAGATTCCCGGGGGAACGGGGCTGAGGGCGAAGCGACCGCTGAGATCGGTCGCCACTCTCAACGCCGTGCCCGGTAGCCGTATCTCCGCCAGGCTGACGGGTTTGTGAGACAGGGCGTCGAGAATCTGCCCGCTGATGGTAGCGGGTTGCTGGCCCACCGTGCTGCTGGTGGCGGCGCAGAGAATCACCGAGGTAAGGACGCTGCGGAGCTTCCAGCGCGGTGCCATGGTTCGCTGACTCCTCCCGGATTGACCTAGGAGGAGCCAGCGAGGGGCACCTGCTGTGACAATCGGGGGTTACGCCCCCCCGGGGACCGCCGGGTTGGCGTTCCTCGCGGCTTCGTCCTCCGCGGCATAGTCGAATTGCGCCGGGTCGATGGGCGGTGGGTGAGCACGCTCCCACTCGACCGTGCGCCGAATGGCCTCCGGACGCGCAATCACCTCCTCAAAGCCCAGTTCGGCGCGTATGCGCGTGGTGTCGGCCACCCAGTGCTGCCTGAAGTTGCCGGGGATGCGGAGTGAGGGAGGCGCCTTCTCGTCGGGCACGAGGACGAACTTGCCAGTCCAGCCGATTTCAGCCGCAATCATGCGTGCCCATTCGAGCTCGGAGAAGCTCTCGGCCTCACCCACGTTGTACACCCGGCCGGCTGCGTGATCGGCCGCGGCGGCCCGCGCGATGGCGGCCGCGACGTCCTCCACGTAACCCCGCGGCGACCGCCAATGGGCGACCAGCTGGGGCATCACGATCACCGGGCGCCGATCATCCATGCGCTTGAGCAGAGGAAAGCAGCGGTGAAGGCGGTCTCCGGGACCGTAGATCATCGGAAGGCGGAGTACGGTGGCCGGCAGGCCGGCGTCGCCTTGAACAGCGCGCTCCACCGCGATCTTGTCATACTCGTCATCCAGCCAGCCGAAGACTTGTTGGAGGCTGTGGACCTGGGCTGGCGGGTAGGTCTCGCTCCTGGTTCGGAGCGCGGAGTCTTCGCGCAGCGGTAGCGGCTCGAGTGGCCCCTCTTCCGAGCCGTGCAGGACTCCCGTCGCGCGGTAGACGTCCATGCTTGTGATGGCGACGAGGCGTCCAGCGTGACCGCGGAAGACCTGCATCAGCGCCGTGGCCTGACGCTCGGAGCTCAGAATGAGATCCACGACGACGTCGGGGCCGAAGGCGCGAAGGGCGGATGCTCTCTCTGACAGACGCCGCCGGTCACCACGAATCGATCGAACACCGGCGGGCTGAGCGGCACCCTCAGGCCGATGCAGGACGGCGACTTCATGGCCGGCGTCGAGGAGCCGCGGAACCAGAGAGCCGCCGATGAACCCAGTACCGCCGATCACGAGTATGCGCATATCGACCAGCCTGAAGAATCGCGGCCGGCACCACCCCGTCGACCGAGCTCGCGGTCAGGGCCATTGAACCCTGACGAGCCGGCCCGTAATGTATTATGGCATCTGGTATTCTCTGCCTGCTCTTCTGCAAGGAGGTGTCATGGCAGGATTCCTTCTATGCGCCGTTGTGACATGGGTGTGCCTCGCGGGATTGAGCGCGTGTTCCAAAGACGCCCCGCAGCCTGTGGCACAAGCACCCGCTGTCTCTAGTGGACCGACCCCGACCGCGCCACCCGCCGCCCCCGCCGACACGGCCCCCGCCGATGTAGCCGCCCAGCCACCCGCCGCTGCGGAGACAAGCACCGCCGCAACATCCGCCGGGCCGCGCGCCACGGAGAAGCACCGGCTCCGAATCACCAATTACGCTAAGAGCCCCGTGTCGGTAAGCCTGAACGGCGAGTGGGTAGGCCAGTGGGATGACCACATTACAGTGCCGACCGAGCAGGTGCTACGGGGAAAAAACACCGTGGCCATCGAGCTCACTGGTGAGCCTGCAAACGACCTCAAAGTCGAGCTGCAAGCGGAGCGGGGTGGTGAGTGGGTCCCTCTGCTGGACCTGAACTTCAAGGGAAAGACGGGCAGCCACACAGTAGCATTCGTGGCCAAGTAGAGAAGCGCCGAGAAGGTCGAGATCTTGCCGCAGGCGAAGCGAGCGGCCCCGCGACCACGATCACGACCCCATATCCTTGGGGTCGACGACGCTCCGTTCGACAAGCGCCAGGCCGGTCCCGTGCCCATCATCGGGGTGGCGATGGAGGGGAGCGCTCTGATCGAATCGGTGGCTGTCGGGGAGTTCCCGATCGATGGGGAAGGGGTGACGGAGTACCTCGCGGCCTGGATCGCCGGCCTCCGATCGCGGCCGACGCTTCAGGCCGTGATCCTGGGCGGAATCACCATCGCCGGGCTCGGGGTGATCGATGTGACCGCGCTGGCGGACCGG
>CAYPAE010000190.1:0-5048 GCA_964408595.1 uncultured Gemmatimonadaceae bacterium
CCGCCCCGCTGCCCCGCCGCCCACCTACCTCAGCACCACCCCGGCCGCGCGGAGCTCATGATCGAGGAGCCAGCGCTTCTTGGCGAGACCGCCGCCGTATCCCACCAGACCCCCGTCCTTCCCCACTACGCGGTGGCAGGGGATGAGGATCGCCAGATGATTGGCCGACACCAGCCACCCGATCTGCCGGGGGTGGAGTCCCGTGGCGCGGGCGACGTCGTCATAGGAGCGGGTCTGGCCGAGGGGAATCTTTCGCAGCGTTTTGAAGACGGCGACCTGGGCCGGGGAGAGATCGAACCAGCGCTTCAGATAGTCGGGGTAAGGAAAGGGACGGGAGGATCCTGCGAAGTACTCGTCGAGCCAGGTGGTCGTGATCCGGCAGGTGCCCTGGGCGATGTGCAGCTCGGGCACCGCGGCCCGCAGCCGCACCGCCCATTTGATCGTCATGGCGCGATGAGGGAACTCGACGGCCAGAGGTCCGGCCTCGCATTCCACCACCGTCAGCGGACCAATAGGCGAGTTGTAGGACGTCCACTCCACCTGCATGGGATTCCCGGAGTGCGTGGGTATCAGAATATACGCGGGCAGGCGGGCAGGCGGGCAGGCGGGCAGGCGGGCGGTACCTGCATATCTGCGGCCCTCGTACCAGGAAGCAGGCTGCCCGCCCGTCCGCGTGTCCGGCTGTCCGCGTATATTCTATGCATGACGTCCCCCCAAACGCTGGTAGTCCGCACCTTCACCGATCGGGCCGAAGGCCTCTCCCACTTCGTGCTGCGCGCTGGGGAAGCGCCACGTTTGCTCGCCTTCGATGATGCACTGGGCTGCCCGGTGGAGACGGCCCTCGCCGCGCTGGAATGGAGCGGGGCGGTGGGGATCCTCCTCGACGACGACCTCCTCCACGCCGCTCGCCTCACCAGCGAGACGGCGGCCGCCGTCGTAGAGCGCAAGGGGCAGGACAGCCGCCGGTTCGTGTTTCTCGGCCCCCGGCTCGACGCTCCCCCGATGGACGTCTACGAGGGCGCGATCCTCTTCGATGAGCCGGGCGTGAAGGCGGTGGAGTTCAGCCAACGGGCGCACGCCTTGGCCCACTTCCTCCGCGCCACCGCGGGCGCCGGTGCGCTGCTCGCACTCCTGGGCCGGAGGGCGCCCGAGCTTCGCCACCTCCGCCGGTGGCTGGGCCCGATCATCCAGGAGCTCGACGGACCGCGGCCGCTCGTGGCCGGCTGGTTCGCGGCGAGCTCAGCGGGTTGTCTCTTTTCGTCGGTCGATCGCGAAACCACCTACCGCTACATCGAGGTCGGGCTCGAGTCTTGAGACTTTCCACCTGGATGTGTGGATACACATCTCCACAAAACTGTGGACGGAGACGGTAGCACGATGGGCGGGCGGGGGTTAGAAATCCACAAAATCAGTCCACGCCAATGTTGTAACCCGAATAAAATCAGGCACTTGCGCGACTGGACGCGGTCCATATCTTAGGCTCCACGCGCTTGTCCGGACACGTGCTGAGACCCCGAGTCACAGTGGCGGCCTGCAAGCGGGTTCAAGCGGGATATCAGGGGAGAGCGCCGACGCAACCAAGGGCTCAGGCACTCGCTGATCCTGGTGATCACCCCGGCTTGGACAGGTGAAGCCAGTCGCGTGCTTCATCCACCCCGATTTTGCGCCTCGGGGTGCAGTGCGAAAGGTCGGTCCGCGACCCGATCCGAGTCGCAGCGCTCGAATGGATGAACCAGGTGGGATGGCCATCCGGCCTGGGGATCGATGCCAAGGC
The DNA here is from genome assembly GCA_964408595.1 of uncultured Gemmatimonadaceae bacterium. GTDB lineage: Bacteria > Gemmatimonadota > Gemmatimonadetes > Gemmatimonadales > GWC2-71-9 > CAVVWJ01. The sequence continues at coordinate 1,775 of CAYPAE010000190.1, forward strand.
TTCACCTCGCCCTCCCGAGCGGCGAATCAGCCAACCGGTGGCAGGTGGGAGAAGAACGGCGGCAGTAATGCCCCGACCCTGGTTAGTCCAATCGTAGGACGGCCGTCTAGCCACGACTAGGCGGCCGTTCTCATTTCCGGGGGTCGCTCGACTCCAACCCCCAATCGCTCCGGCCCCGGTACGCCTTGCGTCTGTCCAGCTGCCATATCGCCCGGGCGCTGACCAGGTCGTCTCCCTGAAAATTGTCGGCGTCTTCCACCGCCTCGGCCATGCTCCTGGTCTTGGCGCTCGCGTTGTCCGCGTAGTGCAGCACCTCGGCCTCCAGCGTCATCGGCGGGACGGCGGCTCCGAACTCGAGCTTGCCATGGTGGGAGGCGATGAGGTGGTGCAGGATCCACAGCTCCCGCTCGCGCAGAATCGCGCTGCCGGCGGCGCGCCGCGCGAGCATGAGCATGCCGAGCGCGACGTGGCCGAGGAGCGCGCCCGGCTCGGTGACGCGGAAGCCGGCGTCCCACGCGTAGGCCTCGAGCTTCCCGATGTCGTGCAGCAGCGCGCCGGCGGTGACGAGCTCCCGGTCGGCGCCGCAGGCCTCCGCGATCCCGCGGGCGATCGAGCCCACTTCGCAGGTGTGCCGCAGGAGCCCGCCCAGCTCGGCGTGGTGGCCGGTGGTGCTCGCCGGGCAGGAGCCGTAACGACGGCGGAACTCTGGGTCGTCATAGAAGAGGGCGATGACGCCCCGGAGCCGCGGCGCCCGGATCGCGCTGCGCCAGCCGTCGAGCACCCTCCAGTACGGTGCGACGTCTGCCACAGACGGCAGCAGTCGCCGCCAGTCCACCTCGCCTCGGGAGAGCGGCCGGATCGCGAGCACCTCGAGCTGGCGGCGGCCGCGGTAGAGTCGGATTTCACCGATGACCTCGACCGGTTCGCCCCGGCCCAGGCCGGCCACCGCCGCACGCCTTTCGCTCCAGAACGGCGCGGAAGCGATCCGTCCGGTCGCGTTGCCCAACGTGAGGACGACGCAGTCCTTGCCGTCACCGTATGAGCGGTGGTCCACCTCCACGACGAGCATCGAGTCATGCAGGCGGGAGCCCAGGTCGAGACGCCTGAGGTCGGGCACCGGATTACCTTCCCCCAATGCCGCCGCTGCACCTGCTCATCCTGGCGCGTGCTCCGGAGCGCCGTGACGCGCTGCTGAGCGCGCTGCGCGGCGCCGGGCACCACGCGGTGGCAGCCCCGGACGGCAGTGCGGCCGCGGAAGCGATCGGCGCTCCTGGATTCGACGCGCTCCTGCTGGACCTCGGGTGGCCGGACCTGGAGCTGGTACGGCTGCGGGAGGCTCTGGCGCCCTCGGGCGCCCCGGAGCCGGACTCGCTCGACGCCGCGGAGCGGCGGCACATCGTGCTCACGCTGCGTTACACCGGCGGCAACCGGCGCCGCGCCGCGCAACTGCTGGGCATCTCGCGCTCGACGCTGCTGCACAAGGTTCGCAAGTACGGGCTGGACGAGAGCTGAGCCGGTCCGAGAACGGAGGCGTCACGATTCCTGCCTTGCTCAGTCGTACCCTGCTCTGCGCCGCGCTGGCGGGAGCGCTGCAGCCGCCGGCGATCGCGACGGCGCAGCTGGACGGTGCGATTCCCCCCATGCGGCTCGCCTCCGGCACGCTGAGCTTCGACGGCCACGCGACCGTGGGCGACTTCACCGGCACGACGACCACGGTCACCGGCGAGATGACGGGAGGTGAGAGTCTGGCGGCCGTGCGCGGGTGGGTGGAGTCGCCGGTGAAGACGCTCGACACCGGCGACAGAAAACGGGACAAGGATCTCAACAAGTCCATGGAATCGAACCAGCATCCGACCATGCGGTTCGAGCTCACCGGCGTGACGCCCGAGGGGACCCCGGCGGATAGCGCGGCGGTACAACTGCAAGGCAAGCTCACGCTGCACGGCGTGACTCGCGAGGTGACGCTCCCTGGCCGGGTCTGGAAAGACGGCAAGGCGCTCCGGCTGCGGAGTGCCTTTCCCCTCGACCTTGGCGACTACGAGATCCGCGGGCTGACCAAGCTGCTCGGAATGCTCCGCATGCAGGAGGGAATCGAGGTGCGAATCGATCTGACGTTTGCGCCGCAGTGAGCCGCAGTGAAGCGATGGCGAGACCTGCTTGGCGCGGGGCTCACCGAGATCGCGTGATCCTGACTCGCCCGAGACGTGACACCACGACCGTGCGGGAGGCCGAGCCCAAGCTCAAGCGGAAGCTGGCGTTGGACAAGCCGGTGGTGATGCCGAGGGGGGAGAAGGTCAGATCGCGAGGCGGTCCGGCGAGGCTGACTCCCTCCGCGGAGGGCCCGGGGGAGGACCAGTGTGGCTGTTCAGCCCCAATAAAGGTGATGCGGAGGGTCGGTGCCGCCACGGAAAGAATTGCCGGTCGGCCGTGGACGATTGCGGTGGTCCGGGCCCGCCGGTGAGCGGCGGCGATGTTTTGGGCTGCCCGCTCGACGTTGACCCCCTGTTTTAAGGCACTAAAGCGCGGAAGTGCAATTCCCAGCAGTAGCCCAGCTACTGCTAGAGTTAGCGCCGTTTCGAGCAGGGTGAACCCGTATTTCATGGCCCCAGACTAGCAGTACGACCGTCCAATCCGGGACCGCGGGGCTGCAAGCCGGTGCATTTTCCGGCGCCCTTGCTCTCCGGCGTTTCGGCGGCGATACTAGCGTTGTTCCGAACCCATAGCGGCGGAAAGGATTCACTCTCTGTTTACGCCCCAGCAGCTCTTTGACGAGTTCGGGTCGTCGGCGGATGTCTTGGCGCACGCTCCCTTCCTGGAGCGAGCTCGGGTCGAGCGGGAGCACGATCGCGAGCATCCGGCACGTCTCGCTCTGGGTGCGTATGTCGTCGCGCGGCTGGTAGACCGGCTGTTGTCCGGTCTCGAGGGCGTGGAGGCACAGGAGGGATTCTCCTGGCAGGTTGCTGCGGTCCGCCGGCACCTGGGTGACCTCCCCAGCGATGCTCCCGAGGCCGCGCACCTTCGCGGCATCGCGGACGCGGTCCCGGGCGATCCGATGCCGACGCCGGCGCTGAGGCTCTGTCTCACCGCGTACGCCTACTTCCTCGAGCACGAAGCCCGGCTCGACGAAGCGCTCGACATTCTCGGCCTGGCCGGCCGGGCGCATGGCGTCTCGGTGCCGGCGGCCGAGTTCGCCGCCATCGCCCTCTTCGCGGGCAGGCTGAACCGGCTCCTCGCCCGCTGGGCCGCGGCCAACACCTGCTATGAGCGGGCGGAG
>CAYPAE010000191.1:0-5016 GCA_964408595.1 uncultured Gemmatimonadaceae bacterium
ACAGGACCGGCCGCTGGCGTGCCGGATCGTAGTCGAGTCGGGCCAGCCGCCAGAGCCGCGGCACGGCGTCCGGGGAGATCGCCACCCTCACTCCTCGCGGTACGCGTTGTGGATGGTGTCGATCATGGCCCACAGCATCTCCAGCTTGAACGCGAGCGCCTCGAACACCTTCCGCTGGCGCTCCGGCGTCGTGGCCCACTCCCGCACGATGCGGAGTCCGTGGGTCACGTCGCGCGGCGCCTGAACCAGGCGGCTCTTGAAGTAGTCCAGCGCCTCGGGCGGAATCCAGGGGTAGTGCTTGGGGAACGCCTCGATGCGCTGCTGGTGGATCTTGGGCGCGAAGAGCTCGGTAAGCGACGAGGCGACCGCCTCCACCCACGGCTTGGTCCGGCAGAACGTGACGTAGGACTCGCAGATGAGCCGGGCCGCGGGGAGCACGTGCCGCTCGTCCTCCATCTCCTCGCGGGGCACGCCGAGCGCGATGCCGAGCCGGATCCACAGCTCGATGCCTCCGGTTCCCGGCCCGGTGCCGTCGTGGTCCACGATCCGCTGGATCCACTCCCGCCGGACCTCGGGATCCGGGCAGTTGGAGAGAATGGCGGCGTCCTTGCGCGGCACCACGCGCTGGTACGCGAGCCGGTTCGTCACCCATCCCTGGAACTGCCGCTGGGAGAGCTGCCCGGCGTACATCAGCCGGTGGAACGGGTGCTCCACGTAGTACGACCCGCTGAACGAGCGCAGCGCATCCTCCAGCTCGGCGGGCGAGAGGGGACGCTCGAGCGAGGGGATCGGTGGCCGGGACGGCGCGGAGAGCTGGGAGGAGGCGAGGGTCGCGGTCATGGTAGCAAGCTAGCCGGTGGTCACAGGGTAAACCGCATGCCGTCGGCGCCGACCGCCAGGCCCCGGCGCTCCACCAGGAGACGCTCGGGCGAGTCCTCGATCAGCATCGGGTTGGTGTTGTTGATATGGGTGTAGACCCGGTGGCGGCTGGAGAGCCCGGCGAGGCGCTCGAGGCTCCCGTCGGGTCCGGAGACCGGCAGATGATCCATCTCCCGCGCGGTGCGCTCGCCGATGCCCAGCCCGATCAGCTCGTCATCGGTCCAGAAGGTGCCGTCGAAGAGGACCAGCTCGGCCTGACCGAGCACGCCGAGCAGCGTCTCGTCGAGACCGCCGCAGCCGGGGACGAAGGCGCAGGCGCCGCCGGTCGCCTCGTCGCGGACGAGCAGGCCGACGGTGTGTCCCGGGCGATCCGCGCTCGCGAACCGGGGCGGCCCTGCGGGCACCGCGAGGCTCGACACGGTCAGGCCGCTCGGGCATCCGTCGCGGTAGGACAGCGGCGTCGAGCCTCCGACCGGCAGATTCTCCAGCCGCACCTCAGCGAATGCGCGAGTGACCGGCACGATTCGCGAGTCGTGCTCGACGATGTCTCGGACCGCCTGGGTCGCATAAATCTGGAGGTAGCGCCCTTCCCGGAGGAGCAGAACGCCGAGGGTGTGATCCAGCTCGGCGTCGGTGAGCACGATGCCCTCGACCGGCACGTGTCGCATGCCGGCGGGCGCTCCGACCGGGAGTCTGGCGAGCTGGGAGTGCACGTCCGGTGAGGCGTTGAGCAAGAACCACCGTCGCCCGTCGGCGCTGACGGCGGCCGACGACTGGCTGCGGTGCCGCGCCCGCTCCGGCTCGCGGCGCGCGACCCGGCAGGGGGGACACCAGCAGTTCCATTGCGGGAATCCACCACCGGCGGCGGTCCCGAGAAGGATGACCTGCACCCAGAAAAAGTAAGGGGCCCGCTTTCGCGAGCCCCTCACCGATGACAGTGCGCCTTAAAGCGTCGCGACGTAGGCGGTGACTTCCATCGTGACGGCCACGACTTCGGCCTCGGGCTTGGTCCACGTCATAAGCACCCTCCTGAAGAAAAGTTGGTGCCGGACCCGTGCGGCCCGACGACGCCCTCGTTGATGCAGATCGCGTGCCGCGCGTGAGACAAAGGTGTTTCTCTATGCTAAGTTGTGTTTTTGTAATGCATTATGGGTAAAAGTTCGAGTCGGATGCCGGGGGAAAAGCGGTGCGTTGGGTGGGTGAGATAGCGCTAGGTGGGTGATATCACCCATCTCGTGTCGGACCCGGAAATCCGCCGGCAAGGTCCCTCGCTGCGCTCGGGATGAGGTATCTTCGCCCCGCTGCCCCGCCGCCCCGCCTACAACCCGTACTTCTTCAGCCGGTACCGGAGCGTGTCCCGGGAGATGCCCAGACGCTGGGCCGCCCGGGTCTGGTTGCCGTCGGTCTCCCGGAGCGCCTGCTCGATGAGCGACCGCTCCCACTGCTCGAGATCCATCCCGGCCGGCCGCGAGGGCGACGACGGCGGACGCTGCTCGTCGAGACCGCCCGGCGGATCGGAGGGAGCCTCCAGCGCGAGATGCTCGATGGCGAGCATCGGGCCCCGGCTCCACAGCACCCCCCGCTCGATCACGTGGCTCAGCTCCCGCACGTTCCCCGGCCAGGGATACGCGAGCAGGAGGTCGCGGGCCTGGGGATCGATCCGCTCCACCGTTTTGCCGTACTTGGCCCTGAAGCGCTCGAGGAAATGCCAGGCCAGCGTGAGCACGTCCTCGCCGCGCTCCCGCAGCGGCGGCAGCCGCAACAGGATCACGGCGAGACGGAAGTAGAGGTCCCGCCGGAATCGCTCCCGCTGGGACTCGCGCTCGAGGTCGCGGTGGGTGGCGGCCAGGATCCGCACGTCGATCTTCCGGTCCCGGATTCCGCCCACCCGGCGCACGCTGCGCTCCTCGACCGCCTTGAGCAGCTTGCCCTGGAGCGACAGCTCGACGTCGCCCACCTCGTCGAGGAAGAGGAAGCCGCCCTCCGCCGCCTCGAAGAGCCCCATCCGCGATTCCTTCGCGTCGGTGAAGGCTCCCCGCTCGTGGCCGAACAGCTCCGCCTCCATCAGGGTCCCGGGGAGCGCGGTGCAGTTCACCTCGATGAAGGGCTTGGAGGCGCGCCGGCTGCCGGCGTGGATGGTTCGGGCGACCAGGCCCTTGCCGGTTCCCGTCTCCCCGATGATCAGAACCGGCGGGGTCTCGTCCAGCGCCGCGATCTGCCGGGCCTGGTCGAGCACGGCGCGCATCGCAAGGGACTCGCCGACCACGCCGGCGAAGGGGACGTCGCGCGCCGCCTGCCGCCGGTAGTAGGAGAGCTCCTGCCGCAGCTGAGAGTGCTCGCGGGCGCGGTCGGCCAGGAGCTTCAACTCTTCGAGGTCCACCGGCTTCTTGAGGTAATCGAACGCGCCGAGCTTCACCGCCTCGACCGCTCCCTCGATGGTGCCGTAGGCGGTCATGATGACGACGGGAATCGAGGGATCGAACTCGCGGATCCGGCGGAGGAGCTCGATCCCGTCCATCCCGGGCAGGCGCACGTCGGAGAAGACCACGTCGGGGCGGAGGGTCTCCAGGAGGCCGATCGCCTGCTCCGCGTCCGGCGCGATCTCGGCCTCGTAGCCGGACTCGAGGAGGAACGCCTTCACCGCGCGGGTGAGGGTCCGCTCGTCGTCCACGATGAGCACGGTGCCGCTCACGCCCCACCTCCCGCGGGGAGCCGGACCCGCACCGTGGTGCCCGAGCCGGGCGTGCTGTCGATCTCCAGGCGTCCTCCGTTCTGTTCCACGTAGCGCTTGGCGATGGCGAGGCCGAGCCCGGTACCCTCCTGCCGGGTGGTGAAGAACGGCTCGCACACCGAGGGAAGGACGTTGGCCGGGATGCCCGCGCCGGTGTCGGAGACCTCGATCACCACCTCGCCCCCGGCCGGCCCCCCGTTGATCGCCTGGGCGCCGAGTCGGAGCCGGCCGCCCTCGGGCATCGCGTCGAGCGCGTTGGAGACCAGCTCCAGGAGCGCCTGCTCCAACTGCATCGGGTCCACCCGCACCTCGGGAAGGTCTCGGGGCAGATCCACCTGGAGCTCGATCTGGTGCTCGCGCATCGGCTCGGCGAAGGCGGGGAGAAGGCTGTCCACCAGCCGGTCGAGCCGCTCCGGCATCGGATGGTACGGCGCGGGCCGGCTGAAGCTCAACAGATGGCTGATCCGCCGGTCGAGCCGGTCCACTTCCTCCACGATGGCGTCGAGGTGCTCGCGCGATGAAGGCGAGTCGGGGTGGCGGCGCACCAGCTGCGCCGCGGCGCGGAGACTGGCGAGCGGGTTCCGGAGGCCGTGCGCGACCGCGGCCGCCATCTCGCCGATCGAGGCGAGCTTCTCCGACTGGACCAGCTGCGCCTGGGTGCGCTCCAGCTTCGCCACGTTCTGCCGGAGGCTCTCCGTCATCCGGCCGAAGGCCCGGGCGAGCTCGCCGATCTCGTCGCGGGAGGTGGCGTTCACCGGGTGGTCGAGCCGGCCCGAGCCCACGACCGCCATCGCCCCGGTCAGCTCCCGGATCGGCCGGGCCAATCCCCGGGAAATGAGCCAGGAGGCGAAGAGGCCCCCTGCGAGGGTGAGCGCAATGATCGCCAGCAGCGTGCGCCCTTCGGCGGCGAGGATCTCCTCCAGCCTGGCGTAGCCGCCGCGGACGCTCGACTCCCGCGCGCGGCGGTACACCTCGCGATTCATCTGCGTCAGCGCGGGTTGGAGCCGCCCCTTGAGCTCCCGTTGCGCCAGCGCGAAGGCCTCGGGTCGGCGACCGCCGCCGGCCAGGCTGAAGACGCTGTCCGCGACCAGGCCGATCTCGCTCTGGATGCGGGACACCCCGTCGGCGAGTTGCGATTCGTCGGGCCCCAGCTCCGCCCTCCAGCGATCCTCCCAGTAGCGCACCACCTCCGCGGCGAGCTCGAACTCGCGGCGCGCCCCCGGATCGAGGCCGCTCAGGTATCGCCAGACGATCTCGCCCTGGTCGAACATGGCGGTCTCCAGCTCCGCGTAGGTGCGGGTCCGGGCCATGCTCTCACCCAGCGCGTCTAAGGCACGACGCTCCAAGCGGTTGCTCCGGATGGCCTCGGCCCCCACCAGCAGGGCGGGAAGGACCATGAGCGAGAA
>CAYPAE010000192.1:0-5000 GCA_964408595.1 uncultured Gemmatimonadaceae bacterium
GGCTGGCCAAGCCCCGCCAACCCCAGCCTCCCTGGGCCCCCCGGTTCGCTCACCCTGGCTCCGCCGCTTGCAACGCCTTCCTCTCACTGTCCTCCGTGGCCTCTGTGCCTCTCACTCAGGGACGGACTCCCACACCGACGGAGACCACGAACGCGCGCTCCTTGAAGTCACCGGCGGATCGCCAGACGTGCTCGACCGCGAGATCGATGCCGGCCCGGTCCTGGGCGAAGCGGACCCCGCTCCCGAGCGACACGCCGAACTCCTTGGGCTGAACTCCCGGCTGCACCGGAAACGGCAGCGTGGCGTAGCGGGCGCCGAACCGGATCGGACGGCGATTGGGCCGCCGGGGATCGCCTATGTACTCGCCGCCGATCGCCGCCTCGAAGGTATTCTCGGCACCGGTTCCACCCGAGGCGAGCAGGTCGCTGTTCGCTCCCGACCAGGTGCGAAAGATCCCGTGGGTGGCGAGATCGAGCCGCGAGCCCGCGCTCCAGCGGACGCCGAGGCCCAGGGTGTAGGGCAGATCCACCTGGGAGACTCGCGCCGAGTCACGATCCACGGTGACCTTCCCGTCGCTCCGCGCGATCGCGGCCACCCAGAGACTGGCTCCCAGCTGCTGCACCGCCCCGACCGATGCCCCTACGCCGGCATACGAGAGCTCGGCGCTCTGCTGAACCGGGAGATACTGGCCGTCGGAGAAGGTGCGACGCGATTCCAGCCGGTTCGACCCGGTGAGAATGTGAAAGGCCCCTCCCACCACGCTGCGATCTCGCAGCTTGTAGGCGGCCGCCAGCCGCAGATCGCTGAGGCCGCCCCGGCTCGAGAGGGTGTCGGAGACCGGCACCAGCACGTCGCGCAGCTCCACCGTGTCCCTGGTCGCGATGCTGAAGTCACGATTGGCGTAGGTCGAATAGCTGAGGCCCACTGTCAGCGGAGTGCCCCGGACGGGCCCGCCGAAGGCGACGTGCGGGAATCGCGAGTCGCGCAACGACTCTGACCCGGCCGGATTCTCCGCGGTTCGAAACGACTGGGTCCCGTTGAAATTCGCGGTCATGACGGCGAGCCCGCTCAGGGCTGCCGGGTTGAGGCCCGACTCGGCGTCGAACATGCCGAAGGCCCCCGAGGAGCCTGCCGCCCGAGTGGAGAGCGCCCGCCCAGGAATGCCAAGCCCCCGCACACCGAACTGAGAGCCCTGCGATGCGGCCGTCGCCGGCCAGAGCGCCAGTAATCCCAGGAGCAGGAGGCGTCGCACTTACGGGTTCTCGAAGGGGAAGGGCTTGAGGTAGGTAATGCGGAGCCGGGGTGCGCCAACCGTCCCCGATCGGGTCGAGCCGAAGACGGGGCGGGTGAAGGACGCGCCCTCGGGGAGCAGCGAGAGGAACACCGCCTCCGGTCGCTCGGTCGAGGCCTGCCACAGTTGGACGATGGGCGTCATGTCGAGCCGCACGGTGTCCGCGCTGCCGACGGAAAGCGTGTCGGCGGAGATGAACCGCTCGTCGGTGGTAACCGGCGACTTCGCGCCCAGATCGGCGAGAAGCGCCTTGGCCTGAAGGAGTGCGGGATCGGACGGGAGGCCGAGCATGGGCGACTGCGGCACCAGCTCGAGAGTGGCCCGAACGATCGTGGCGGAGTCCTCGATGTCTTCCGGAAGATCGAACCGGAGGAGCGCCCGCGAGGACGGCTCGCCGCCCACGGTGAGGAACGCGGCGTCGGGCACCAGCGGCGATTCGGTCACGAAGGCGTTGAAGGCCGGCGCGCGGGTCACGCTCTGGCGCCTGGTCGACCCCGTATCGGGCACATCGAGCGTCACATAGCTCACGAAGGTCGCCCCGGTGCCGGCTGCCGAGGCGCCGATCCTGATGCCGCTGGGCTGATCGGCCGCCATGGCGACGCCGATCGCCAGGACTCCACCGGTTCCGGTCGGCAGGGCCACCTTGGCGACGTCGGCGCCGCGAAGCACGGTCTGGAGGAGCCCGGAGTTGACACTGTCGGGGACCTCGATGCTGTCGATGATCGCGGTGGGAACCAGCTGCTGATCGATGGACGCGAACGTGTCGTCCACGTCCACCGCCGAGTCTATGCGGTAGAGATACAGCTTGAGCCCGTTCACCAGTGTGTCGCGCGCGACCAGGTTCAGCGCCAGGAGCGCCGAGTCCACGGTGTAGGCGCGGAGCGTGTCACGCACGGCGATCGAATCGGCCCGGGCGTTGAAGCGATACACCGCCCGATCCTCCGAGGCGGGCAGGCCGTTCGACACCAGGAGCGCACCGGCCGAGGCCCGGGCCACGTACCCGAGGTAGCTGGTATCCGAATTGGCCAGTGGAGCGATCACCGTGTCGAACACCCGCGACTGACCCCCTGGACAGAGCTCGGGGCATTCGCCGGGCGCAGTCAGCCGCTCCTGGCACCCGGTGATCGCCGCCGCGAGGATGACGAAGGCGGCGAACCACCCCATCCCCCCCGTCACGACAGCTGGTCCCGGCCGAATGCCGCAGGCAGCAGCTCCGCCACCGTCCAGCTGGCGGTGGCTCGCGGTCCGATGGCGTCGATCCGGAAGTCACGGCCGAACTCGGAGAGCACCTGCCGGCAGGCGCCGCAGGGAGCGGCCGGCGGATCGGAATCGCTCACCACCACCGCGCGACGGAAGCGCTGCGCGCCGGCCGAGACCGCGGCACACACCGCCGCCCGCTCGGCGCAGATGGTGAGGCCGTAGGAGGCGTTCTCCACGTTGCATCCGACGTAGACCTCGCCGCTCTCGCTCTCCAGCGCGGCGCCGACGCGGAAGTGGGAGTAGGGCGCGTAGGCTCGCGCCTGGGCTTCTCGCGCCGCTTTTACCAAAGGATCAGTCAATCCAGACCTCGGACAGGAATGAGGTGCCCGTCGAGAGCGGGGTCACCTCCAGGAATTCGGCCACCGTCTGGCCAATGTCGGCCATCGTGGGACGCCGTCCCAACCCGATCGGCCGCACTCGAGGCCCCGTGACGAGCAGGGGGACCACCTCGCGGGAGTGATCGGTGGACGGCGTGGTCGGGTCGTTACCGTGATCGGCGGTAAAGATAACGAGGTCGTCCTGGCGCACCGGGGCCAGCATCCGGGGCATTTCGCGGTCGAGCTCCTCGAGCCCCCGGACGAACCCCGGGACGTCGTTTCGATGGCCCCAGGTCTGGTCGAACTCGATCACGTTCGCGAGCAGCAGCCCCCGCTCCATCGCCAGCAGGGCGCCCTCGATCAATGTGTAGGCGTCGGCGTTGGTCGCGGTGTGGATGCTGGAAATGCCCCGCCCCGCGAACAGGTCGTCCACCTTGCCTACCCCGACGCGCGGGATGTGGCGCTCCACCAGCCGATCCAACAGCGTCGGGCCTGCCGGCGGGAGGCTGTAGTCCTTCCGGCGGGGTGTCCGCACCCAGGCGCCCGGCTCGCCCTCGAACGGCCTTGCGATCACCCGGGAGACGCCGTGCTCGCCTTGAAGCAGACCACGGGCCGCCTCGCAGGCCGCGTAGAGCTCCTCCAGGGCCACCGTGGCCTGGTGCGCCGCGATCTGGAAGACGCTGTCCGCCGACGTGTAGACGATCCACTTGCCGGTGCGGCGGTGCTCTTCGCCGTACCGGTCGAGCACCGCGGTGCCGGAGGCGGGAGTGTTCCCCAACACCCCCCGGCCCGTCAGCCGCGAGAACTCGGCGATCACCGCCTCGGGAAATCCCCCGGGGTAGGTCGGAAAGGGCTGCGCCAGCGAAAGACCGCAGATCTCCCAATGTCCCGTCGTGCTGTCCTTCCCCGCGCTCACGGGCTCGCAGATCCCATACGCGGCCGCGGGCGATGGAACGGCCGGCACCCCCGCGATCGAGGCGCAGTGGCCGAGACCGAGCGCCGCGAGCCTCGGCAGCTCGAGCCCGCCGGCCTGCCGCGCCACGTTGCCCAGCGTATCGCTCCCGGCATCCCCGTAGGCGTCGGTGTCGTGGGCGCGACCGATACCCACCCCGTCGAGAACGATGATGGCGGCGCGGCGTGTCACCGGTAGCGTCTCGGCAACCGGCTCCCCAGCGCGGTGAGGAGCTCGTAGGAGATCGTCCCCGCGCTGGCCGCCTGCTCGTCGAGCGAGACGATCCCGCCGAAGACGGTGGCGATATCGCCGACCGCGACCTTCCCGTCGTCCACCGTCACCATGGACATGTCCATGGTCACCCGCCCAACCAGCGGCACGGGGCGGCCGCGCAGCTCGACCCGGCGGGGCAGGTCGTCGTCCAGCCGCTCCGCCGCGCGCAACAGTCCGTCCGCATAGCCGATGCCGATGGTCGCGACCGTGCTGGGCCGGGGCGCCCGCCAGGTCGCGCCGTAGCTGACGCTCTCCCCGGTGGCCACGCTGCGGACCGCCAGCACCCGCGCGCGGAGCGCCGCCACCGGCCTTGGCGCGGGTGCGGAATCCCCCGCTCTGCCGCCGTACAGAAAGATGCCGGGCCGGGCGAGGTCAGCGGCGTAGGCGCGGCCGCATAGGGCCGCCGCGCTGTTGGCGGCATGCACCAGCGATGGCCGGCGCGGAAGCACGGAGAGAACCGATTGGAAGCGGCCCCACTGCGTGGCCACCGAGCTCGGGTCGCTGTCGGCCGAGTGAAAGTGGGTGAAGACCCCTTCCCAACCGGGCGCGGAGGCGAGCGCGCGCGCCGCCTCACGGAGCGCCGCCTCGTCGTCCCAGCAGATCCCCGCTCTCGCCATTCCACTGTCGATCTCCAGATGGAATGCACCGGCCGAGCGAGCGATCCACGCCTGGAGCATCGCGGGATCACCGATCGCGGGACGGAATCCGTGCTCCAGAACCGGCTCGAGCGACTCGGGTGAGAGTGGAGTGACGACCAGGATCGGGCGGCTCACGCCTGAGGCGCGAAGGGCGATACCCTCCTCCACCGTCGCGACCCCGTAGCCCCAGGGGTCGAGTGCGTCGAGGGCACCCGCGACCTGAGCCGCTCCCAATCCGTAGCCGTTAGCTTTGACCATCGGCAGCAGGC
>CAYPAE010000193.1:0-4983 GCA_964408595.1 uncultured Gemmatimonadaceae bacterium
CCCTCGCGCCCAAAGCCGCTCTCGCGATACCCGCCGAACCCGCTGGCGGCGTCGAAGACATTGGTGCAGTTGATCCAGACCGTTCCGGCCTGGAGCTGGGGGGCGACGTCCAGCGCCAGGTTGATGCTCTCGGTCCAGAGGCTGGCCGCGAGTCCGTAGCGGGTATTGTTGGCCAACTCGACCGCCTCGGTCGGGGTGCGGAAGGTCATGAGCACCACCACCGGTCCGAAGATCTCGACCTGCGCGATGGTCGCGGCGGGCGAGACCTCGGTGAAGAGGGTCGGCGGGAAGAACCAGCCTTCCCGCGGGCAGCTCCACGAAGGCTGCCACAGCCTGGCGCCCTCCTCCTCGCCGCGGCGCACCAGGCCCTGGATCTTCTCCAGCTGGACCGGCGCGATGATCGCGCCCATGTCCACCGCCTTGTCCAGGGGGTCGCCCACCCGCAGCGTCTCCATCCGCGCCTTGAGCTTGGCCACCAGCCGCTCCGCCACACCCTCCTGCACCAGGATGCGGGAGCCGGCGCAGCAAACCTGGCCCTGGTTGAACCAGATGGCGTCCACCACGCCCTCGACCACACTGTCGAGGTCGGCGTCGGGAAAGACGATGAACGGCGACTTCCCGCCCAGCTCGAGCGAGAGCTTCTTCCCGGTTCCCGCGGTGGCCGTGCGGATGATCCGCCCCACCTCCGTCGAGCCGGTGAAGGCGATCTTGTCCACGTCGGGGTGGGTGACGATGGCCTCTCCCGTCCGCCCGTCGCCGGTGACGATGTTCACCACGCCGGGAGGCAGCCCGGCCTCCTGGCACAGCTCGGCGAATCGGAGCGCGGTGAGCGAGGTAAACTCGGCGGGCTTGAGCACCACCGTGTTTCCCATCGCCAGCGCAGGCGCGATCTTCCAGGCCAACATGAGCAGCGGGAAATTCCAGGGGATGATCTGGCCGATCACGCCGACCGGCACCCGGTCGGGCAGCTCCCGCTCCATGAGCTGGGCCCAGCCGGCGTGATGATAGAAGTGCCGGGCAACCAGCGGCACGTCGATATCCCGGGACTCGCGGATCGGCTTCCCGTTGTCGAGCGATTCGAGCACCGCGAAGAACCGGCTGTGCTTCTGGATGTGCCGGGCCAGGGCATAGAGATGCCGGGCCCGCCCGTGCCCGCCGAGCGCCCACCACCCGGGCTGTGCGGCGCGCGCGGCGCGCACCGCGCGGTCAACCTCGGCGGCGCCGGCCTGCGCCAGCCGCGCCAGCGGCTTGCCCGTCGCGGGGTTCAGCGTCTCGAAGGTCTCGCCCTCCCCCGTCGTCCAGTCGCCGCCGATGAAAAGCCCGAATCGCCGGCCGTGCCGCTCCAGCCAGGCGTGGGCCGGCGCGACGGCCTCGGGAGCGGGGCCGTAGGCCATCGTGCTGAAGATCTCGGGAATGGATGCCATGGGAGCCTCAGGGCGGCGGGGCAGCGGGGCGGCGGGGCCGCGGGGCAGTACAAGCACACCGGAAGTCGTCGGTGCGCGGAGCAACCTGCCCCGCTGCCCCGCGGCCCCGCTGCCCCACCGGCCGGCCCATCACGCCGTGGGATGGCGGTATCCCGCCGAGTAACGCCCGGTCACGAAGTGCTCCAGCTGGCGCTCGATATCGGTGAGCAGCGCGCTGGCGCCGAAGCGAAACAGGTCAGGCCGCAGCCAGCGGTCGCCCAGCTCGTCCTTCACCAACGCCAGCCAGTCCAGCGCGTCCTTGGCGGCGCGGATCCCGCCGGCCGGCTTGAGCCCGACCAGCTGACCGGTGTGCTCGCGGTAGTCGCGGATGGCGCGCGCCATCACCAACCCGACAGGAAGCGTGGCGTTGACGCTCTCTTTCCCGGTCGAGGTCTTGATGAAGTCGGCGCCCGCCATCATGCAGACCAGGCTCGCGCGCGCGACGTTGCGCAGTGGGCCCAGCTCGCCGGTGCCGAGGATGGTCTTGATGTGTGCGTCGCCGCAGGCCTCGCGCATGGCGCGCACCTCGTCGTACAGGGCGCGCCAGTTCTCGGTGAGCACGTGGGCCCGGGTGATCACGATGTCGATCTCTTCGGCACCGGCGGTGACCGAGGCGCGGATCTCCCCGATCCGCTGCTCGAACGGCGAGAGCCCCGCGGGAAAGCCGGTGGAAACCGCCGCGACCGGGATCCCGGACCCCTCCAGCGCCTCTACCGCGGTCTCGACGAATGCGTGGTAGACGCAGACCGCGGCCACCCGGATCGGGAGCTGCTCGGCGCCCATCGCCTCGAGCAGGTCGGCTCGAACCGGCCGGCGCGCCTTCGCGCACAGCCGGCGCACCCGGCCGGCGGTGTCGTCGCTCGACAGGGTAGTGAGATCCATCAAGGTCACGGCGCGCAGCAGCCACGCCGCCTGCCATTCCTTCTTCACCGTCCGCCTGGTGCGCAGAGTCGCCGCGCGCCGCTCGACGGCGCTGCGGTTCACCCGGGTGTCCTCGAGCCATTCGAGCGCCAGGGGCATCCCCGGGTTCCGCGGCGTTACCGGCACATCCAGCGGCCCTGCCCGGGAAGGGGCGACGATCCCTTGCTTGGGAGTCTCGGACATAGGCTCTGAACATACCCGTTCGGAGGAGGGTGACGCCATGCGACGGGCGCCAGCCAGGGGACGGGGCATGGTCCGTGCAGCGTCCCTCAACCGGTTCAGGATGCCGGATGCCGCACCCCGAAACACGTCGCCCGGCGTGGTGGTACTATTAGATAGCTTCGATGGCCGCCAGGACCTTGACTCCAACGTCTCACCGAAGGACCGCTCGATGTCCGCTCGTTCGTTGAACTGGCTCAAGTTCGGGGGGTTGGTCGCCCTGGCGTTCGCGCTGGGGCTGCTCTTCGCCGGGCTCCTCGATCTGCCGAACCGCTCGTCGGCGCAGGAGCAGGGGCGCGGCGCCTCCGCCATCGCCCAGGTGCCGGCGCCTTCCATTCCGGCCGCCCGGCCGCTCCAAGACCTGAGCGAATCGTTCGCGGCGGTCGCCGAGCACGTGAAGCCCAGCGTCGTCTACATCCGCTCGCAGCGCACTGAGCGCACCACCCAGCAACGGGTGCCGCCGGGAATGGAGCGCTTCTTCCCCCGGTTCCGCCAGCAGCCCGAGATCGAGCAGGGCAGCGGCTCGGGGTTCGTCGTTTCGGCCGACGGCTACATCCTCACCAACAACCACGTGGTCGAAGGCGCCGAGCAGATGATGGTGCGGCTGCTCGACCGCCGGGAGTTCAAGGCCAAGGTGGTGGGCACCGATCCCAACACCGACGTCGCGGTGCTCAAGATCGACGCCACCAACCTCCCGCCCATGGCGCTCGGCAACAGCGACGACGCGCGGGTCGGCGAATGGGTCCTCGCCATCGGGAACCCGCTCGGTGAAGGGCTCACCTTCACCGTCACGTCCGGCATAGTGAGCGCCAAGGGCCGTGCGTTGAATGGGTTGCCGGGCCGGGGCCAGGGGAGCATCCAGGACTTCATCCAGACCGACGCCGCGATCAATCCGGGCAACTCCGGCGGCCCCCTGGTGAGCGTCCGCGGCGAGGTCATCGGGATCAACTCGGCGATCGCCAGCGAGACCGGGTTCTACTCCGGCTATGGGTTCGCCATCCCGATCAACCTGGCCCGGACGGTGATGAACCAGCTGATCGAGTCGGGCAAGGTGCACCGCGCGGCGCTCGGCGTCTCCATCGCCGACGTGTCGCTGACCGACGCCGAGTACGTCGGCCTGCCCGCGATCCGTGGCGTTGTGGTGAAGGACATCCCGAGCGAGGACTCCCCGGCGAGGGCCGCCGGGATCGAGGCGGGCGATATCATCGTCGCGATAGACGGGAAGCCCGTCGAGTACGTCGGGCAACTCCAGCAGGTCATCGGGTTCCGCAAGCCGGGCGAAGTGGTCAAGGTCGAAGTCGCCCGCAAGGGTGGCGTCCGCAAGAGCTTCGACGTCAAGCTCCAGCCGCTCAACGACACCCCGCAGGTCGCGGCCGGCGAGGGGCCGGGCGGGCCGGGAGAGGGCACCCCGGGGGGCACCGCGATGAACCGTCTCGGGATCAGCGTCGAGCCGCTCGGGCCCGCCGCGGCGGTCGAGCTCCAGCTGCCGGCCAATACCGCCGGCCTGATCGTCACCGACGTGACCCCGGGGGGACCGGCCTGGGAGGTGCTGTTCGACGATCCTCAGCGTGGCGGCCCGGACATCATCCTGTCGATCGAGGGCAAGTCGGTTCGCACCGAGGCGGACCTCCGCAAGGCGCTCCTGGCCGAGAAGCCGGGCAGCATCGTGACGCTCCGCATCTTCAATCCCCGCGCCCAGAGCCGCCGCGTCGAGCGAATCAGGCTCAGGGACAGCCAATAGGCTCTCTCCGATACCACCAGGGGCCGCGATGCGGCCCCTTGTGGTATCGGGAGCTATCAGCTATCAGCTATCAGCGGAGGCATTTCCGGGCAGCACTAGCCCGGCGTGCATCCCCTGACAGCTGATAACTGATAGCCGATAACTCTCTGTCCCCGGAGTCACCCTGATGACCACCTCCCCAGAGACCGCATGGATGAACCACCCGGCCATCAGGGCCCTCGTAGACCAGGCCAGCGCGCTCGCGCTCGAGGAGCGGATCACTCTGGTGAAGGGCCTCATCCCCGGGATCGCGGACGCCCTGTCGGAGGACGAATACGAGCAGTTCGTCACCTTCATCCGGCTCAAGGGTGAGCGCTATCACGAGGCCAAGTCGCATCCCGGCGAGGGCCGGGCCGACCGGCACATCCCAGGGGAGCGGGAGCTGGAAGGCCGCTGAAGGGTTCAGCCCCGGCGCCGGGGCGTATAGGATATGGGGTCACTGGAAGGAGGCGCCCATGGACGAGGAGCGGTTCAACATCTCCCTCCGCCGGCTGCTCAAGCAATTCGGGGTCACGGCGCAGCGGGACGTGGAGAAGGCGGTGCAGGCCGCGCTGGAATCGGGCGCGCTGACCGGCCGGGAGGTCCTCCAGGCCCGCATCA
>CAYPAE010000194.1:0-1656 GCA_964408595.1 uncultured Gemmatimonadaceae bacterium
ACCATGGACAGCGCCAAGAGCCAGGTCCGCATCGAGTTGACTCCCGAGCAGAAGGCCCAAGTCCGCAACGCGACCGGGAAGGACGCCGAGGCGGTCGAACTTTCCGTCGAAGAGTTGGAGGAGAGGATCGCCCCCCGGCGCAAGTCCAAGAGCGGCGTCCTGCCGTAAACCCGCCCCCGGCTGCGCGAGCGCCGGCCCCGGATCAACCGGGGCCGGCGCTTCGCGTGTCTGGCACACTGCCTCTTTCGTAACGGCCGCGCCCGCCGCATACTCTGGCATGCCCGACGTACTAAGCGTAGCGCCAGCCTCGCTGGAGGAGTTGCGCCTGGAAGTCGAGCGGCTCCGGCTCCTCCACTCGATCGCCCTCGAGTTCAACGCAACCCTCGATTTCGACCAGCTGCTTCCTCGGGTCTTCGACCGGGTCCTGACGGCCGTGGGCGCCGCCGGAGGGTCGCTGTGGATCGCCGAGGGCGACATGCTTCACTGCCGGCTGGCCCTTGGAGGCTCGGCCGCCCGGTTGGTGGGCGCCCAGATGCCAATCGGAACCGGATTCGTGGGCGATGTGGCGCAGAAGCAGCGGACCACCATGGTCATGGAGGCCGCGCGCGACCCTCGGTTCCAAGAGGCCACCGACACCGCCGAGCACACCGTCTCCAGCACCGTCATGGCGACGCCAATGGTGGCCGGAGGGGTGACGGTCGGCGCCATCCAGGTGGTGGACAAGCGGACCGGCACCGGTGTCTTCAACGCCCACGACCGGGAGCTGCTGGAGGGACTCGCGGCGGCCGCGGCCAGCTCGCTGCGGAACGCGCAGCTGCACGGCTCCGAGCGCCGGGCGCGCGACCTCGCCGTCCTGCTCGAGATCAGCCGCGAGATCACCGCCACCCTCGACATCGACCGGGTGCTCCAGTCGGTGGTCAACCTCGCATCTAGGGCCCTCACCTTCGATCGCGGCGCCGTGGGGCTTTACGAGAAGGGCACGTGCGACATCCGGGCCGTGGCGGGGCAGGAGAAGGTGGACCCCGACGACCCCAGGCTCCGCGACCTCATCGCCCGCGCGGAGTGGGCGGCGGGACGGGGTGAGCCCCTCTACCTCACCGACCGCGAGGATCCGGCGTCCGACGCGGAGCGGCTCTTCGTCACCGTCTTCGGGCAGGACCTGGTGGCGGACCAGGTGAGAAGCGGGCTCTACCTGCCGCTGAAGGACGAGGAGGGAGTGCTCGGCGTGCTCCTCTTCGAGTCGGCGTCCGCCGACTTCGCGGGCGAGACCCAGCGGGAGGTCGCCGCGATCCTGGCCAACCAGACCAGCGTCGCCCTGCGCAACGCGCAGCTCTACCACCAGGTGCCGATGGCTGACGCCCTCGGCGCCCTGGCCGCCCGCAGGCAGGCACTGCTGGCGCTACCGCGTCGCCGGGTCTACGCCTTTGCCGGGGTCACCCTTCTCCTCCTCGCCGCCCTCACCCTGATCCGCTGGCCGCTCCGGGTTCCCGGCGAGAATCCCGTGTTCCGACCCAACGGGCTCATGCCCGTCCGGGTCCTGGTGGACGGCACCGTCGAGCGGATCGTCGTGCGCGAGGGGGGATGGGTGCGGCGAGGCGACCTGCTGGCCGTGCTCCGAGCCACGCCGCTCGCCGCCGAGCGGCAAGCGACCGAGGC
>CAYPAE010000194.1:1756-4980 GCA_964408595.1 uncultured Gemmatimonadaceae bacterium
GTGCTCGGCCGCACCGACACGCTGGAGCTCGAGTTCGGGGTCGATCAGCGCGACATCCTCCGGATCCGGCCCGGCCAGGAGATTCGGCTCCGGGTCGATGCCCTGCCTTCCCGCACCTTCGACGGGCGGGTGACCTCTATCGCCCAGCTGCCACGCGAGCAGGACGGAAGAGTGCGGTACCCGGTGCGGGCGACCGTTCCGAATCCCGATGGCCTGCTCAAGGCCGAGATGGCGGCGCACGCCCGGGTGCTCACCGACCCGGCTTCCGCCGCCGGGAGGACGCTGCGCGCACCGGTGCGGTGGGCCCGGCTGCTCTGGTGGAGGCTCTGGTCGTGACACCGATCCGGCTCTCTTTGTTGGTCGCCGCGGCGGCCGTTGCCTGCGGTGGTCCGGTGAAGGACACCGCCCGTGAGCCGGTCGACACCGGCGAGGTGGAGCGTCCCGCGCCGGATCCATCGGCGCTCGTCACCGTCGACACCGTGACGGTCTCTCTCCCGCTCTCGCTCCCCGCCCAGCTCTACGTGGAGCACGACGCGGCGATCTACGCCCGGTCTCCGGGCATCGTCGAGTCGATCCTGGTCGACCTGGGCGGCAAGGTCGGGGCCGGCCAACTGCTGGCGCGGCTGGAGAGCGCCGACCAGGCGATCGCGCTCGCCCAAGCGAATGACCGGCACGACAACGCGGTGGTACAGGCGAAGCGGCAGCGTTCGCTCAGGTTGGCCGGCCTCGTCAGCCAGGCCGATTCGGAGGGCGTCGAGCTCGGGCTTCGAGAGGCCGTCCTGGCCCTCAAGAAGGCTCAGCGCGACTTCGACCTCACCCGGATCGCGGCTCCGTTCGGCGGAGTGGTGACCGGACGGAGCGCCCGCATCGGGCGGCTGGTCGAGGCCGGCGACTCGCTGTTCCACCTGACCGCGCTCTCGCCGGTGCTCGCCGCCGTGCGGATCCCCGAGGCCTCCGCCTTCGGGGTGAAGCTGGGCGCCGAGGCCGACGTGCTGGGCCCGCGCGGCGAGAAGGCTCGAGCGAAGGTCGTACGGGGGAGCCCGGTGATCGACCCGGCGAGCGGAACCCGCGAGGTGGTACTCCAGCTCACCTCCGGCGACCGGCTGCCGCCCGGCAGCAGCGTGACGCTGAATATCGGCTCGGAGACGCGCCGGGTGGTCGCCGTACCCCGCGAGGCGATCGGCGAGGGATACGCCCTGGTCTGGGATGCCGACCGCACCTCGCTCCGGCAGGTCACCGTCGGCGGCGAGCTCCCGGGGGAGCGGGTCGAAGTGGTGAGCGGACTGGCGCCGGGGGAGAAGGTGGTGCGCACCGGGCCATGAGCGCGCTACCCCGTCTCCGCCCCGACCTGGTCCTGGTCGAGCAGAGTTACCGGGGCGAGCAGAGCTTCATCGTGAAGGACCCCACGACCCGGAAATACTTCCGCTTCCGCCCGCTGGAGATCGCCGTCATGCGGTCGCTCGACGGCAAGCGCACCGTGGCGGAGGCAGCCGACGCGCTGGTGGACCAGGGGCTGAAGGTGAGTGCCGCCGCGGTGGGGCGCTTCGCCGAAAAGCTCAAGACGATGGGCCTGTGCGAGCGAACGGTCCGCGAGAGCTCGGTCCTGCTGATGGAGCGGCTCCGCGCGCAGCGTCGCACCCGGCTGCGCACCGGGCCGTTCAAGGGCGACATTCTCCGGCTGCGCTGGTCGGTGGCCGACCCCAACCGGTTCATGGATCGCACCCTTCCTTACGTCCGGCTCTTCTTCAGCCGCCAATTCCTGATCGCTTCCGTCGCGCTCTTCGCGGTGTATTTCGTGATCCTGGCACTCAAGTGGCCGGAGTTCGTCAGCGCCATGGCCGACATCTACCTGGTGCGCGCCTCGCTGTGGCAATACGCTCTTTTGTGGATGGCGACCACCTTCATCATCGTGGCGCATGAGATGGCGCACGGCTACACCTGCAAGCACTTCGGCGGGGAGGTGCACGAGATCGGGGTGATGCTGTTCTACTTCGACCTGGCGTTCTTCTGCAACGTGAACGACGCCTGGACCTTTCCCGAGCTCAAGTCACGCCTCTGGGTCACCGCGGCGGGATCCTGGATCGAGATGGTGCTGGCGAGCCTCGCCGCGATCGTCTGGTGGATCGCGACGCCGGGCACCTTCGTCTCCGACGCCGCGATGGCGCTGTTCCTGGTCGGCGGGCTCGCCGCGGTGCTGGTGAATCTCAATCCGCTGATCCCGCTCGATGGCTACTATGCCCTGAGCGATTGGCTGGAGGTGCCCAACCTGCGCCGGCGAGCCTTCGCCCATCTCACCTGGAGCATCAAGGCCCGGTGGCTCGGGCTGGAGTTGCCGATGCCTCCGGCCGACGAGCGCGAGCAGCGCATCTTTCTCCTGTACGGCGCCCTCGCCGTTGCGTACACCGGCATGATCTTCGTCATCGCGGGCGCGATCGCCTACAGCTGGATCTCAAGGATCTTCGGGGCGGTCGGGGTCGCCGCACTCGTGCTTGCCCTCTGGATGGCGACCAGGAAGATCCGCGGCAATCTGCGGCGCGCCGTGGCCGACGGCTGGCGGGAGCTGCGCGCCAAGCGGGCGCCGCGCAGCAAGATGCGGCGCGGCTGGTACGCACTTGGAGGCGCGGCTGCCGGCATCGTGCTGGCAGGGCTCGCTCCCTGGCCGATCGCCGTCACCGGACCCTTCGTCGTCGCGCCGGCGAAGAGCGCGGTGGTGGTGGCGCCCGACTCCGGCATGGTGTTCGAAGTCCTGGTTCGGGAAGGCAGCACCGTCGCGGCGGGCGATACCCTCGCGCTGATCCGTAACCTCGGGCTGGAGCGGGAGGCGGCGGCGATGGCACGGGCGGTGGACTCCCTGGCACTGCGGGAGACGGAGGCACGGGCCCGCGGCCGGGAAGGGGAGGCTGGGCGCATCGCCGCGCAGGCGCGAGCCGAAGTTGCGCGAGCCGCCGGCATGCGAGACCGGATCCGTTCCCTGACGGTACGCGCCCCGGAGGGCGGTGTGGTCGCGACCTCCCGTCCCGACACACTGCTCGGGCGTACCGTCTCGCTGGGCGACACCTTGTTCCGTCTGGCCGGCTCGACCGAAGTCGAGGCGCGCATCGCCCTGGAGGGCGCCGGCGCGTCGCTCGCACGCACCGGGCAGCCGGTCCGTCTGATCGCGCACGCGGATCGCTCGTTCCGTCTGGAGGCTGCCGTGGCGAGCGTCGCCGTCTCGGCTTCGCCCG
>CAYPAE010000195.1:0-2438 GCA_964408595.1 uncultured Gemmatimonadaceae bacterium
ACGCCAGCGCCGCCGCGGCCGCGGCGGCGCTCCGGAGCAGGTCCCGGCGAGGGAGAGGCGTGTCGAGGTCTCGACGCATCGGCCAGGTGAGAAGGTGTTGAGATCGCTTGTCATCCTGAGCGAAGCGAAGGAGCCGAAGCGCCGTCATGGCTCCCTCGCTTCGCTCAGGATGACAAGAACACACGACCTCCCAAAGAACTATGGGGACTCGACCCTGGCCTGGATTGCCGCTCCGGACCCACCTGCAGCGAGCCGCTTGCCCAACCGACTCTGCCACCATCCGGGGTAAAGGAAAAAGCAGGAGCAGCGTCAACAAGACCATGTGCTGAAAGAAGTCGTATCCCGCCGTCGCGTACAGTCCGACCTGAAACGCCAGCGCGCCGAGGAAGAAAAGCGGTGCCAGCCGTGGCAGGAACAGCGACACGAAGAAGAAGAGCTCCAGCAGGATCGTGAAGACGGAGAGAGCCACGGCCAGGGAGTGCTGTTGCGCCAGCCAGATGCCCAGAGGGTGTCCCCGCTCGAGCGCGTCGCCGAAGGTGTGGGTCTGCAGTGTGTATCCATTCATCCACCTGGGCCCGCTGTGAATCATCTTGCTCATCCCGGCGGAGAAGTAGCTCATCGCCAGCAGGACGTGCGCCACCTTCAGGGGCCAAATGGCCATGTCGGACTTACCGGGCGCGTCCGGCGCATCGTGCGCAGCGCGCTGCCGCCGGCGGCGGCGGAGCGCATCGACTGAGAGGCTGTCGCCCGACGGCGCGAACGCCAGGAGCAGGAGGAAGATGCAGAACAGCGCCTCGACATGGTGCCGGTCGCCATAGGAGTACAAGTGAGCGACGAAGATCCAGGTCCCGAGGGCGAAGACGAAAAGAGAGGTCCGCGTGAAGAAGCCCACCAGCGCCGCTACCCCCGCGACGATGGTCACCCAGTAGAGCGTAGTGAAGCCATCGGGCGTGAAGAAGACTTCGCGTGGAACGATGGCGGAGATCACTCGGACGAGCAGCTGGGGCTCGATGAACTCCGGGTTCTTCAGCAGCATGTTCTTGTGCTTGTCCAAGTCGGGGAAGAACCAGAACAACTGTGCGGCGACTGCGACGATCCGGCAAATGGCGAGATGCAGAGTCGGGGTCGTTGGAAACCAATAGGCGTTCCAACGATTGATCCATCGGCTCACGGGTTTGATACTTACCTCGAGGCTGAGGGGTCGGCCCGGTAGGTGACGACCGGATTGTCACTCCGGGCGATGCCGGTGTCGGTGACGGTGTAGGTCTCGCTTTCCAGACGGAGCTCGACGACAGGGTCCTCCCGGTTCCGGTTGAGCCGCTCGATCAGCTCAGGAGCAGCCGAGGAATCACCTGTCGCCATGGGCTGGAGGTATCGCTGCGCGAGCACGGTCACGCTCAACCCGAGGAGGAATGGGGTCACCGTGTCCTGTTCACCCTTCGACGTGACCGCAAGGATACGTCGCTGATGTGCCTGGACCGGGCCGGCCTTACGCGAATTCTTGTACATGGCCCACTGCATGAACGGCCACAGCGTTCCCCTCTCGCTTCGATAGAGAACCGGCACCGCATGGAGCCCGATGACCAGCAGGATCACGATCGAGATCAGGGTCTTGCGCTGAGGCATGGAGCGGCCTTCGGATGGCGGTCGCCCGGAAGGTAACTTGCAGGCTCGGATTTCCGCGACGGCTCTACCGTTCCCGCCTAAGCGACTCCTTCCAACACCTCCAGCCACACCCGGCGGATCTCGCTCGCGCCCCGGGCGCTCGGCTCGATGAGGTTGCGCCGCCAATACCAGCGGTCCTGCTCGGGGGCCATCACGCCGTGGCCGAGGAATCGCCGGTGCACGTCGGCCAGCAAGACGCCGGGGGCCCCGCGAGCCATCTCGCGCACCTGCTCGTTGAAGCGCTCGAGATACTCGAGCGGGAGCCGGCCGTAGGCCTCGAGCCCCGGGAGCCGGCCGGTCCCGTCAGTCGGATCGTAGACCGTGGTGAGCACCAGCGTGGCGTTGGGGAGCTCGTCGCGCACCGTCTCGACCAGATCGGTGTAGCGCCGGGCGATCTGGCGCACCGCGCCGTCCAGCGACCGCCCCGCCGACAGCGCGTCGAGCAGGTCGTTGCCGCCGGCGGTGAGAGAGAGGAGGATGTTCGGATCCCCCGAGTCCCGGCCGACCCGGGCGAGCTCCTCGGTGGCGACGTCGTCGATCATGACCCCGTCCTCGGCGAGGTTGAGGAACTCCACATCGGGAAAGAGCCCCTGGAGATCGCGCCCGCGGAACTCGGGCCAGCGGTCGTCGTCGTTGCGATGGAGCAGGGCGGCGGCGCCGAGCGGATCCAGCCGACCTGGCGGGGCGTCGAGGTCGCGGACGTCGCAGGTGGGGTAGTGATCGGTGCTCATGGAGTCGCCCAGGGCGACGTAGAGCGTGAAGGACATGGCGAT
>CAYPAE010000195.1:2538-4973 GCA_964408595.1 uncultured Gemmatimonadaceae bacterium
AGCTTCGCGGCCCGCCGGGCGGGGAAGAACCCGCCGACGAGCCCCATCACCACCGCGAACACGAGCCCCGCGAGGAGCAGCCCCGGCGTCACCCGGAAGCTGAAGGCGACCTCGCTGAAGCTGGCCCAGTTGGTGGTGCTGGTGACGATGCCGTTGATGGGCAGCGCGAGCAGCGCCCCGATCACCCCACCGGCGATCGCGATCAACGCCGATTCGGCCAGGAAGCTGGCCAGCACGCTCCGGGGATGGAAGCCCAGCGTCAGCAGGACCGCGATCTCGGAGCTGCGCGACGCGACTGCCGCATACATCGTGTTGATGGCCCCGAAGATCGCGCCGATCGCCATGATGCTGGTGATCACCAGGGCAAGGATCTGGAGAATCCGGCCCAGAAGCTGGGACTGCTGAACGTAGAAATCGACCTCGCGATATGCGTCGACGGTGAGTCTCTTGTCGGCCTCCAGGGTCCGCTTGGCCTCCTCGAATGCCGCGGGATCCTTGAGCCGGAAGGTCACCGACTGGAAAGCCTCCCCCCGAAACACCGGCATGAACTGCTCGTTCTCTCCCCAGATCTCCGACTCGAAGGCGGAGCCGCCGGCAGAGAATCGGCACACCACATTCCAATGGCGCCCGGCAAAGCGGAGGTTATCACCCACCGCAGTGTGATTGAATCGTCCCGCCATCTTCTTCCCCACGCACACCTCGGCCCTCCCCGATTCCGGCTTCCGCCCTTCCTCCACCTGGATCTTGCTGCGGACCGACCAGGCCGCGGGACTGATCCCGCGCACCACCACGTTGGCGACAACATTGGTGTCGGCGCCCTTCCGTGGCAGTGGAATGAGGACGTACACCTCGGGGCTGACCATGGGCCGGCCATCGGCGCCCGTCGCGATATGAGGCGACGAACTCAGGATACTCGCGGCCTGCCGGTCCAGGCCGCTGGACAGCTCGGAGTCGGCTCCCCGCCGCAAGATCAGCACGTTCTGACTCGACCCGGTGCGGGTGAGTGCGGCGTGAAAGCCGTTGGCCAGCGCGAGCATGCCGATGAAGACCGCGACCACCAGCGCGATCCCCAGCGCGGTGAGGGCGGTGGAGACCGGCCGCTGGAGCAGGCTCCGGGCGTTGTAGCTGAGGGGGATCTTCATTCGACCCGCCTCAGCGCCTGAACCACCGGCAGCCGCGCGGCCCGGATCGCCGGCACGAGCCCGCTCGCCAGCATAAGCAGGAGGGCCACCCCAGCTCCCAGGATGAGGGTATCCGCCGTCACATCGAATCCGGGAAGGAAGCCGGCCGCGTTGAAGTTGGTGGCCCGGTACAGCAGCTTGGCAGCGCCCAGTCCGATGGCGGCGCCCACCAGGGTGATGGTCCCGGCCTCCAGCATCACCAGCCCGAAGAGCCGGCCATCGGTGAAGCCGATGGTCTTGAGCACCGCCACCTCGCCGGTCCGCTCCCGCGCACTCATCATCATGGCGTTGGCCGCCACCAGCAGGATGGCGAACACGACGGCCATGCCGATGGTCCCCATCAGCAGGCTCACGTTCCCCCACATGGTGGCGAAGCTGGCGTTGAAGGCCTGCTCCGTGCCGGTCTTGGTGGGTGCGCTGGAGTTCCTGAACTGATCGTCTACGGCCTTGCCCATACCCGCGGCGCTGTTGGCATCGTCGATCTCCACTACGTACCAGCCGGCCAGGCCCGGCCGGCCGCTCCGCTCCTCCAGGTACTCGTGATGGAAGAGCATCATGTCGTCGTTGATGACGGCATCGGTCGGGGTGTAAACCCCGCGGATGGTGAAGGTCCAGTCCCCCGGGAAGATGGTGCCCTGGATAGTGACATTCTGGCCCAGCTTCCAACCGAACACGTCGAGCAGCCGGCGGCCCACGAGGGCGGAGGATCGCTCCCGAATGAACGCCTGCTTCTGGTCCTCCGGCAGGGCGATCTCGGGATACATCGCGAGGTAGGAGGTGGGGTCCACCGCGAACTGGGCGAAGAACCGCTTGCTGTCTCCATAGCGCCCCCCGAACCAGTTGGCCCAGGTGACGGACGCGATCCCCTTCATGGCCAGCAGCCGGTTGCCGTAGCTCAGGGGAAGGGGGAAGACCAGACCGGTGGCGTTGAGCACCACCAGGCGCCGCGCGCTGCCGAACTGCGCGGCGCGTTCCAGCGTGGTGACCACCGTGCGGAGCGAGGCGAACAGGAAGAGCGCCAGGGCGACGCTCGCGATGGTCAGGAAGGTGCGCCGCTTGTGCCGGCCCAGGTTGGCCAGCACCAGGGGGAAGAATTTCATGCCGTCGCCGCCTGGCGCTCGATCAGGACGCCCTTCTCGAGATGGAGCACGGTCCTGGCCCGCCCAGCCGCATGGGCGTCGTGCGTCACGATGATGATGCTCTTCTTGAACTCGTCGTTCAAACGCTGCAGCAGCCCCAACACGTCCTGCGAGC
>CAYPAE010000196.1:0-4964 GCA_964408595.1 uncultured Gemmatimonadaceae bacterium
CCCCCCCCCCCCCCCCGCCCCCGGCGCCGCCCCCCCCCCCCCCCCCCCCCCCCCCCCCCGCCCCCCCAGGCCCTAGGGCCCCACCGCCTCAAGGGTAGGGGGGGTATGGTACACCGCCTCGACGGTTCTCCGGTCCCGTGCGCTGGGGAGCTCGACCTCCGGATCCGCGAACATGATGTCCGTGGAGTCCGGGGCGTGGGCGAAGATCCCGATCGCGTGCCCCATCTCATGGATGCTGGTCAGCGCCAGGCAGGGCTCGATGCCCGGATCGTCAGGCAGC
The DNA here is from genome assembly GCA_964408595.1 of uncultured Gemmatimonadaceae bacterium. Classification (GTDB taxonomy): domain Bacteria; phylum Gemmatimonadota; class Gemmatimonadetes; order Gemmatimonadales; family GWC2-71-9; genus CAVVWJ01. The sequence goes on from CAYPAE010000196.1 coordinate 281, forward strand.
GAGCGCGGATCGATGAACAGCCGGATCGGCAGCCTCAGCTCGGAGTTGGCGACATCGATATCCAAGTCGGTGGCGCCGGCGCACTCGGGAGCCAGCGCGCTGTGGAGCCGCTTCATCTGAAGCTTGGGCCCGGGCGGCCCGCCCAGCACGATCACGTCGGCAATGGCCGAGTCGCTCACCAGCGCGGCCTGGAACTCACGATACAGGAACGCTGCTTCCCAGACGTCGATCGCGCGAGCCATGTGCCCGGGAAGGCCGTCGGTGTCCTCCACCCAGACGCGGACCGGAAGATCGGCTCTGTCCCAGTGGAAGCTCAGGGTGTCGAGGCCCGGCCCGGGGATGGATGGGGCCTCGAGCCGCCACTCGTAGAGATCGCCGCGCACCGGCGCGGCGATGTCGCCGCACGCGAGCGCCGTCAGGGCCGCGAGTCCGAGCGCGAGCCGGCGGGATGGAGTCGTCATCGGATGCCTCGGGCCAGACCCACCGACAGGGAGATCCGGCTGACGCCCTGCGCCTGGGAGAACCCGCGGCGCTTGAGCTCGTCGGTGGTGAAGCGATGGAAGTCGTATCGGGCGGAGACCATGAGGTCCCAGCTCGGCATCACCGGCCGCCGCCAGTCGGCGCCGGCGCCGGCCAGAAAACGGATGGGGCCGCCCTGCAGGAAGATGCCGCTTTCCTCCGAAGGCCAGTAGAACAGCCCGCCCAGTCCCACGCGCCAGCGTATGGACTTCCAGATCGGGCCATCGAGACCGGCGAGCACCGAGCCGGTCCGGATGGTGCCGAGGTCGGTCGCGCTCCCGTCCTGCTCGGCGTCGAACCCGCCCGAAGAGAGGGTCGCCTCGACGCCGGCGCGGTAGCCGGGCGAGATCGGCATGGAGGCCCCGATCGCCACCATCGGCGCGATCGCCTGGCGCACGCTGATCTCGGTGCCGAGGACGTCCCGCACCAGCGTGCTGGCCCCCACCACGCCCACGCGGGCGTAGTAGTCCGTCTGGGCGTGGAGCGCCCCGGGACCGGCCGCCAGCAGCAGGGCCGGAATCAGTAGTGGTCTGAGCATCGGTGGAAAATGGATGCCTCCCTCGGGGGGGTCAACGCGCCGCGCGGGCGTAGGCGCGCAGCCGTCGCAACATGCGACGATCGAGCGTCACCTCGTCGTCGCCCTTCGGCGTCTCGATCACCTTCATCACCGATCGGAATCGCGGGTCGCGCATGATCCGGCGGAACGGCTCCGGGCCGAGGGATCCCTCGCCGACCAGCTCGTGCCGGTCGCGGCGCGAGCCGAATGGCGTTTTGGAATCGTTGAGGTGGAGACAGCGCAGGTGCGCGAAGCCGATGGTCTCCTCCCACCGGCGCCAGACGGCGTCGTACTCACCCACCAGGTCGTAGCCCGCGGAGTAGAGATGGCAGGTGTCGGCGCAGAACGCGATCCGGTGGCGCACGCTCTCGCCGATCGCCTCGCGCAGGGCGGCCAGCTCCTCGAAGGTCGCGCCGAGCGCGGTGCCCGATCCGGCGGTGGTCTCCAGCAGGACCATCACGTCGCCGGGCACGTCCTGAAGACAGCGGGTGATCACGGCGGCGTTGCGCAGCAGCCCGGCCTCCCGGTGGTCGATGAAGTTGCCGGGATGGGAGACGACGGCGGCGATGCCGAGCGTGTCGCAGCGCCGGAGCTCGGCCGCAAAGGAGTCGGCGGAGCGGGCGGCCAGGACCCGATCGGGGGAGGCGAGGTTGATTAGGTAAGAGTCATGCGCCACTATACTTGCTATCTCGCTCCGGTCGCGCTCCCGCCGGAACGCCGTCCGGGACTCTTCCGTGAGCGCAGGCTCGCGCCACTGGTTGGGGGTCTTCGTGAACACTTGGATCGCCGTGGCACGGATCGCCTTCCCGCGTGCCAGCGCCGTCTGCACGCCGCCCTGGGTCGATACATGGGCCCCGAGCAGGTCGGCGGCTTTCGACTGATGCATTCGACTATCTCCGTCGCGTGACGAGCGGCAGCCGTGTGCTGCTCGCGGGTGACGCCTCAGCCCGGCCGGTGGGGCTCGAGCGTGCGCTGACCCGCGCGGGCTTCCTGGTGACGGAAGCGCGGCCGGTCAACGGCGATCTCGAGCCGGATGCCATCCTGGTTACCCTCGCCGGCTCGGGCGACCTGGAGATGCGCGCGGCGGTCGCCTCGGGCCGCCCCGACTCACCGCCGGTCGTGGTGGTCGTCGCCGCCCTTGATGCCGATGCGCCGGCCACCGCGCTCGCGCTCGGCGCCGCCGACGCCCTCGCCGCTCCCATTCACCTGCCCGAGCTCTGCGCCCGACTCCATGCCCGGATCCGCGACCGCCAGTGCCCCCGCGGCACCCTCCGCGAAGGCGCGGTGCGCCGGGCGCTCGACGGTCTGGTGGGCGAGGGCCGGATGACGCTCAGGCCGGACGAAGTCGTGCTCGCGCTGGTGCGACGTCTGGCCCGCGCGTTCGATCTGCTCTCCTGCTCGTTCGTCGCCGTGGGTCCTGGCTCCGCCGCGCGGGTCATCGCGGAGGTCGGTCCGGGTCCGGTCGCCGTGGGCGGTGAGACCGTGCTGGATCCGGCCCAGCACCCGGAGATCTCCGAGGCGATCCGCTCCCGCCGCGCCGCCGAGCGCCCCGACGGCCGGGGCACCGCGCTTCCCGCGGTGGCCGACGGCAGGGTCCTCGGCGTCCTCGTCATCCAGCGGCGCGACGCGCATCCCGGCCTGAGTCCCGCTCAGCTGCAGTTCGCCGAGAGCCTGGCCGAGGCAGCCGCGCGGGCGCTGGAACCGGCGAACGGCGATGGCTATGGCAACGGCGCAGCGCCGGGGTTCCGGCCCGCCTCCCCGCCGGTGGACGAATCTCTCGATCACCGGCTCCAGGAGGAGTACGAGCGTGCGCGGCGCTATTCCCTGAGCTTCAGCCTGGTACTTCTGGACCTCGGCGCGCTGGGGGCGGAAGCGGGCGAGCACATGCTGGCGGAGGCGGCGGAGCGGCTGCGTCACGAGCTCAGGCTGCCGGACTTCCTCTCGCGGTGCGGCGGCGGCGAGCTCGCGATCGTCCTGCCCGAGACCGGCCTCGACGGCGCGCGGCGATCGATCGCCCGCGTGCGCGAGCAGCTCGCCTCGCAGCCGCTCGACTCCACGCTGGCCGATCCGCCATTCAGCGCGGGGATCGTCACCTATCCCCATCCCGCGGTGACCCGGGCGGACGACATGTTCGCGCTGGTCGAGGCGGCGCTCGCCCGGGGCAAGGCTCAGGTGGGCGAGCGGGTGGGCGTCGCCGACTGAGCGGCTCGGCCTACCGCTTCCGGAGCCACGCGGTCGGATCCAGCGCCACCTGATTCTCCCCCCGGATCTCGAAGTGCAGGTGCGGGCCGTAGTCCGAGTTCTCACCGCCGACGCTTCCGATCTCCTGGCCCCGCGTCACCACGGCCGCCAACTGCACCGCGGCGGATTGCAGGTGGGAGTAGACCGAGTAGTACCCGTTGCCGTGCTCCAGCACCACGGTCAGACCGTAGGTGCCGAACTGTCCCACCAGCCGCACCTTGCCCGCCTCGACCGACTTCACCGGCGTCCCCGCGCCCGCCGCGATTCCCACGCCATTCCACCGGATGATCCCTCCGCTCGGCAGCGTGTCGCGCCCGAAGCGGTAGACGATTGCGCCCTCGACCGGCCAGTCGAGCCGGCCGAGATCGGCCGTCGTGATCGAGCCGGGCACCGGTGCCGCGCCGCGAAGGCCCCGGGACGCGTCGTCCCGGCGGGCGCGCTCGAGCGCCGCGAGGACGTTGTTGAGCCGGGCCTCGTCTCGCTGCAGTGAGTCGAGCCGCCGCTCGGTGCTCTGCGCCGAGCGGCGCAGCTGACTCAGTCGGCGCGCCCGCGCCTGGGCCAGCTCGGTGTACTTGCTGTATTCCGCCTCGCGCTCCTCCCGGGTGCGGTCGAGCTGTTTCCGGACGTCGAGCAGGTCGTCGCGCTGGCTCACCACCCGATTTCGAAGCTTTTCGACGTCGCCGACGAGCGCGCGGTCCTGACGGCTGGTGAGGTAGAGGTACTTGTAGCGGCTCAGCAGGTCGCCGAACGACTCGGCCGCGAGCAGCGCCTGGAAGGTGTAGAGAGTGCCCCGCTTGTAGATGTCCACCAGCCGCCGCTCGAGCACCGCGCGCCGCTCCGCCAGGTTGTCCTCGGCGAGGATGAGCTCCGCGCTGCTGCGGTCGAGCTGACCGGACAGGCCGCCGATCTGCCGCTCGATCTCGTCCACGATCTTCTGGGTGGACTCCCGCTGACGCTCGAGATTGTGGAGCTCGTCGTTGACGTCGTGAACCTGCCCCTGGAGGCGCTGCTGCTGCTCCTGAAGCCGGTCGCGCTCGCGGCGAATCTCCTCGAGCCGCCGGCGGCTCTCCTCGACGTCCGGGTTTCCTTGTGCTTGGCCGACGGTCGAGAGCATGCAGAGCATCATGACGGCGGCACCGAGGCGGACAGGCGGGCGGGCGGGCAGGCGGGCAGCTAATGCAAAGCAGAAGGCTCCCACCCGCGTCAACGCACCGCCCGCCCGCCCGCCTGCCCGCCTGCCCGCGCTCTCACACATTCCTCAGATGCCTCCCCACGCTCACCAGGCTCCCGCCGAGGCCGAGAAAGACGCCGAAGATGATGATGACCAGCATGTGGTCGGGGCGGAAGAAGATGAGGCCGGCGAAGGGG
>CAYPAE010000197.1:0-4960 GCA_964408595.1 uncultured Gemmatimonadaceae bacterium
CCGGTCTGCGAGCACGTGCACTTGCCGGTGCAGAGCGGCTCCAACGCCGTGCTGAAGCGGATGCTCCGCCGCTACACCCGCGAGCGGTACCTCGAGGTCGTGGCGGCGCTCCGGGCCGCCATCCCGGGCATCACGTTCTCCACCGACATCATCGTCGGGTTCCCCGGAGAGACCGAGGCCCAGTTTCAGGAGACCCTCAGCCTCGTCACCGATGCCGATTTCGACCACGCCTACACCTTCAAGTACTCGGTCCGGGACGGCACGCCCGCCGTGCGGCTCCACGATCGCGTGGCAGACGAGGTCGGCTCCGAGCGGCTGGAGCGGCTCATCGAGACCGTGCGGCGCAACGCCAAGCGGAAGAGTCTCGCGCGGGTCGGTGAGGTCCACGAGGTGCTGGTCGAGCGGCGGGCCAAGCGGGGCGAGCTCATGCTGGCGCGCACCCGGACGAATCATCTCGTGCTGGTCGACCTCCCGGCCGAGTCGGTCGGCGAGTATCATCGAGTCAGGCTCACCGGCACGACCGGCTCCACCTTCACCGGCGCGGTGGTCACACCGGCACTGGCGGTCCTGTGATCCACAATCTGGTCGAGACCCACGTCGTCGCGGCCTACGACGCGATGCGGCCCCATTTCCCCGACTTCTGCGGCTGCCAGATCTGCCGCGAGGACGCCTTGGTCTATACTCTCAACCGGGTTCCGGCCCGCTACGTGGCGAGCACCACCGGCTCGGCCGTCACCGAGGTCAACTTGGAGAAGGAGCAGAGCCGAGCCGCGATCGAGGTCACGATGATGGACGGTCTGCGCAAGATCTCCCTGGCGCCGCGGTGCGCGAGCCGGGCCAACCCGACCAAACCGGCCTAGCGCCCAGGCCGCGGTGAGACCGCGGCCCGCGATCCTCTTCACCGCCATGTACTGGGCCGGTCTCGCGACCGGCCTTCTGCGTTTTGGGGGTCCGGCCGGCGTCACCGCGATGTCGGTGGGGCTCGCGCTCTCTGGCCGCCCGCTGACTCCCCTCATGGGGGGAGGATTGCTTGCCGGCCGCCTGAGCGGGGAGCTGGCGGTCGCGCTGGAGCGGGAACAGTGCGCGGCCCGTCTGCCGGCTGGGCAGCTGCGACTGCGGGTGAGGGTACTGGAGCCGGCGGATCCGGCGGGGGGCCGAATCACCCTCGCCGCCTATGCCAGGTGCCGCGGGCGACTGTCGGCGCTGTGGCCGCGCGGTCGCCCCGTGCAAGCCGGAGCGCGGGCCGACGCCGTCGCCCGCTGGATCCCGCGACTGGGACTCGGTGGGCGGCCGGGTGGTACGCTGGTCGTCACCGAAGCCACCGTCGTCGAGACACGGCCCCGCCTCTCCGACCGGCTCCACAACTATCTGTACGCGGCGAGCCACCGACTCTACGGCGCCAGGGCCGGAATGGTGGATGCGCTCATCCTGGGTCGCCGGGGCGGCATCGATCCCGAGCTTCAGGACCGGTTCGCGCGATCGGGTCTGGTTCACCTGCTCTCGATATCCGGCTTCCACGTCGGACTGATCACCGCCTGGATCTTCCTGGTCTGCCGGCTGGCGCGAATGACCCGCGCCGGGGCACTCGCCACTGCCGCGGGCATGAGCGCCGCATACGTCGCCTTTCTTGGCTGGCCCGCGCCGGCGGCCCGGGCGGCCACGCTCGCCGTCGTGGCGGCTCGCTGCCAGACGCGCCAGCGGCATGTGCAGCCCAACGCATTGCTCGCCGCCACTTGTCTCGCGGTCTTGCTGGTGGACCCGTGGGCCGCGCTCGATCTCGGAGGGTGGCTGTCCGCGGCCGCGCTCTGGGGCGCGTCCACCTTCACCCGCTGGTCGGACCGCGCCCTCGGAACGGGCTTCTGGGCCCGCACCGCCGCCTCGTCACTGGGCGCGACGATCGCCACCGCACCGATCACGGCCGCCTTCCTGGGTACCGCGGCGCTCGCGGGGCTGCTGCTCAACTTCCCGGCGATCCCGCTGGCGGCGCTCGCGGTGCCGGGTGTTCTCGCCAGTCTCATCCTGCTCCCGGTCTGGCCAGGCGCCGCGGAGGCGTTGGCGGCCGGAGCGGGTCTGGGTCTGCACCTGCTGGAGCTCTGCGCGGTCGCCGGCGCCGCGCTTCCGGGCGGGCACGTGATGGTCGAGCCCGGTTCGCCGGGTGCGCTCCTGCCCTGGATCGCGGTGCTGCTGGTGGCACTTTGGGTCATCGGGGAGAGGAACACGGTCGCTGAGGCGGGGCGCCGTCTCGCCTGGAGCGTCGGGGCGGCGCTCTGGCTCGGCCTCGTTCCGGGGACGGTTCTCGGCTCGCCTGACGGCGGCCGAGGCCTCGCGTTACATTTTCTTGATGTGGGGCAGGGCGACGGGGCGGCGCTCCGCACGCCGGGCGGTCGCTGGATCGTCATAGACGCCGGTCCGGCGGGCGAGCGTAGCGACGCGGGCCGCAGGGTGGTGGCCCCGTTCCTCGAGCGGCAGGGCGTCCGCACGCTGGCCGCGATCGTCGTCTCCCATGCCCACGCCGATCATCTGGGCGGCGTGCCCGCGCTGCTGGGCCGCTTCCCGGTCGGGATGGTCGTCGAGCCGGGTGGGCCGGTGCAGGACCCCGCGTACGCCACGTTCCTGAGCGCTCTCGACCGGGACGGGATCGCGTGGCACCCCGCGCGCTCCGGCGAGCGCTTCACGCTCGATGGGGTGGAGTTCACGGTCCTGCATCCCGGCGCCGACTGGGCGGGCTGGGGCGAGGACGTGAACGAGGACTCGGTCGTCCTGCTGGTGAAATACGGCGAGTTCGAGGCGCTCTTCACCGGCGATGCCGGATTTGCCGCGGAAGCGATGCTGCGCGGGAAGGTTCGCTCGGTGGATCTCCTCAAGGTGGGGCATCACGGGAGCCGTGGAAGCACCGGCGAGGAGCTGCTCGACTCGCTCCGTCCGCTCGCCGCGGTGATCTCGGTGGGCCGCAACGACTACGGTCACCCGTCGCCCCAGACCCTCGCGCGGCTGGCCTCCCGGGGAGTGCCGGTGCTCCGAACCGACCGTGACGGACCGGTCAGCGTGACCACCGACGGAACCACGATGAAGGTGTCGTCCAGGCAGGGAGAGCTGAGTTACCCGGTGATGCGCGGAGACTGAGCGCCTCACTCCTTTCGAATATTCACCCGGGGGCCTCGTGCAGACGTCCGTCACCACCATCGAGCGGTTCATCTTCGACCAGGAACACCGCTACCCCGAGGCGACCGGCGAGCTGTCGAATCTGCTCTACGACATCGCGCTCGCGACCAAGATCATCGCGGCGGCGATCCGGCGGGCGGGGTTGGTGAACATCCTGGGGGCGGCGGGGGCCAAGAACGTGCAGGGCGAGGAGCAGCAGAAGCTCGACGTCATCGCCAACGAGACCCTCAAGAATTGCCTCAATCACACCGGCCGGGTGTGCGTGATGGGATCGGAGGAAGACGAAGAGGTCGTTCCGGTCCCTCCCGAATACCCGGTCGGCAAGTACGCGGTCCTCTTCGATCCCCTCGACGGCTCCTCCAATATCGACGTCAACGCCGCGGTCGGTACGATCTTCAGCATCTACCGGCGGGTGAGCATGGAGGGCCGCGGCACCGTGGGCGACGTGCTTCAGCCCGGATGCAAGCAGGTGGCGGCGGGGTACGTGATGTATGGATCGAGCACCATGCTGGTCTACACCACGGGCCAGGGTGCGCACGGGTTCACCCTCGATCCGACGATCGGGGAGTTTCTCCTGTCCCATCCGAGGATCGTGACGCCACGGATCGGGATGTACTACAGCGTCAACGAGAGCAACTTCGGCCGCTGGGACCGCCCGATGCAGGCCGCGGTGCGGGGCCTGAAGGGCGACACGCCCGACCTGATGCAGCCGAAGAACAGCCGCTACATCGGCTCGCTGGTCGCCGACTTTCACCGCAACCTCATCGCGGGTGGGATCTTCCTCTATCCCAGCGACACCCGGAATCCCCAGGGCAAGCTGCGGCTGCTCTACGAGGCGAGCCCGATGGCCTTCATCGCCGAACAGGCGGAGGGCTCGGCGACCGACGGCGTCAACCGCATCCTCGACCTCATCCCGCACAAGCTTCACCAACGCACTCAGCTCGTGATCGGGTCCCGCGAGGACGTCGGGTTCGTCGCCGATACACTGCGGCGGGCGGCGTCCGCTCGGGCGAGCGGCCCGGTCGTTCAGCCGGCGCTGTGAAGAAGCTGTACGGCCCGGGAGACTGGGCCGGTGACCCCACCAGGGACCTGGGGCGGCCGGGAGAGTTTCCGTTCACCCGCGGAGTCTATCCCGAGATGTACGCGGGCCGGCTCTGGACGATGCGGCAGTACGCCGGATTCGGCACGGCGCGCGAGACCAACCAACGATTTCGCCAGCTCCTCGCGGCCGGCCAGACCGGCCTCTCCACCGCGTTCGACCTCCCCACCCAGATGGGCTACGACTCCGATCACCCGATGGCGCACGGGGAAGTCGGGCGGGTGGGTGTGGCGATCGACACGGTGGACGACCTCGCCGATCTCTTCCGAGACATTCCGCTCGACCGCGTCTCCACCTCGATGACGATCAACGCCACCGCCGCGATCCTGCTCGCGATGTACGTCGTGGTCGGGGAAGAGCAGGGCGTGCCGCGGACCAAGCTCACCGGGACGGTGCAGAACGACGTGCTGAAGGAGTACGTCGCGCGGGGCACGTACATCTATCCGGCGGCGCCGTCCCTCCGCCTGGTGGCGGACATCTTCCGCTTCGTCTCCGACGAGGGGATGAGCTTCAACCCGATCTCCATCAGCGGCTACCACATGCGGGAGGCGGGGGCGACGGCGGTGCAGGAGGTGGGGTTCACCATCGCCAACGCGCTGGAGTACGTGCGCGTCGCGGTGGAGGCCGGGCTGGCGGTGGATGCCTTCGGTCCCCGGCTCTCGTTCTTCTTCGCGAGCCACAACGACCTCTTCGAGGAGG
>CAYPAE010000198.1:0-978 GCA_964408595.1 uncultured Gemmatimonadaceae bacterium
GATCGAGACCACTCTGATCTTCCATGAGGGTGCCACCCTGCCGTACTTCGCCTCCTTCGTCCTGCTCGAGGATGAGTCCGGCGCCGCCATGCTGCGCCGCTACTTCGAGCGCTATGTCGAGCTGGCCCGGGCCCAGGAGGTCGGCCTGGTGCTGGAGACTCCGACGTGGCGGGCCAACCCGGACTGGGCGGCCAAGCTGGGCTACGACGCACCGGCGCTGGCGGAGGCCAACCGCCGCTCGGTGGACCTGCTGCTCGGCATCCGGCGGTCGTTCGGGCCCGCGCGGCGACGGCTATGATCCCGGTGCGTGGATGAGCGCGGCGGAGGCGCAGGCGTATCACACGCCGCAGATCGAGACGTTCGCGGCGACTGATGCCGACATGATCGCGGCGTTCACCATGACCTACCTGGAGGAGGCTGTCGGCGTCGTGCGCGCGGCCAGCGCCGCAATGATGCCGGTCGCGATATCGTTCACCATCGAAACCGACGGCAGGCTGCCGTCAGGCGCAACGCTCGACGAAGCGATCGGCGCGACGGACGAGGCGTCCGGTGGCTATCCGGCCTACTACATGATCAATTGCGCCCATCCGACCCACGTCCAACTCGCCCTCGACCGGCCCGGGGAGTGGCGCGATCGGATCCGCGGTCTGCGGGCCAACGCCTCCCGCCGGAGCCACAAGGAGCTGGACGAGAGTCCCGACCTCGACGCGGGGAACCCGGAGGAACTGGGGCGGGAGTATCAGGAGTTGCGTACGGCGCTGAGGAACCTGTCCGTCGTGGGAGGATGCTGCGGCACCGACCACCGGCACGTGGCGGCCATCGCGCGGGCGATGCAGCCGGCGCGGGCACGCGCCTGACGGACGAGCGGCCTCGTCGAGCACTGAACGAAGCGAAGGAGCCATAACATGACTTCGGCTCCTTCGCGGCCGACGCCACTTCCTCCATCAACGCTTCGATATCAGAGCTGAGAAACTCGAA
>CAYPAE010000198.1:988-4960 GCA_964408595.1 uncultured Gemmatimonadaceae bacterium
AAGGAGCCGAAACGCGGCTTCGGCTCCTTCGCTTCGCTCAGGATGACAGAGGGCGAGGTCTCACAAGTCACTCCTAGCCAGCCAGTCCGGCTGCGCGAGGCGACTCAAAGGCGTCAGTTGGTCCCGTCGGGCGTGACCCCGGTCGAATCGACCGGCGGGGGCTCGCCCGGCAGGGGGGGCTCAGCCGGCGGGAGCGGGGGCGGCGTCCAGGCGACGACCCGGAGCCGCACGCCGGCGATCTCGCTCGACTGGAGCGCCAGCTCGTGGCTGCCCTCCGGGCCACCCGCGGCCGGCTCAGGGTCCCGGCCCGTGAGCGGGTCGTAGAGCAGCGGTTCCACCCGCATGCTGAACTCGAACCGGAACCGCGCCGCCTCGCAGCTGAACTCGGCCCAATCGAACGTCACGCGATCGGCGGTGCATGCCCCGGTGATCGCCTCGAGCGCGTTCGTCTGCGAGCCTTCCACGGCCCACCAGCTTCCCACGTCGCGCACCAGGTACTCGCCCATGAATCCGGGGTAGCCGCCGCCTCCGCTGCCTCCGCCCCCCCCGCCGGCGGTATCGCCGGGCTCCGGCGGCGTTTCCCCATCGGCCCCCGTGGCCTCGCTGGTCGGCAGTCCCGTCATGACGTCGGGAACACCCTGCTGGACCTCGGTGTTGCCGAGATCGGTCACGATGCGAACCACCTCGGCCATGTTCTCGGGCTCCCAGGCGATCAAGGTGCGCATCGAGTAGGTGCCCACCTCGTGGCACTCACCTTCCGCATCCTCGGGGGGCGTCGGCTCGATGACGGTGCTGTCGCCGGGCACCACGACGCCGGTGTCGCTGGGCCAGGTGCACTCGAGATTGGGGAAATCGAGCTGCTCGGCCACCGCGAGGAAGGACCGGGCCTGGGCGTCGATCGTGAGCGTGACCGGCGTGGCGCGGCCGGTGAGTCGGACGATCTCCGCGGCATGACGAAGCGCGTCCGCGGTCGGAGAGTAGCCATCGCCCTCCACCGAATCCGCGAGCTGCTCGAAACGGGCAGCCATTTCCTCCCCGCCGCCTCCGACGCCGGGATCGACTGCGCCGTCGCCGCAGCCCAGGACCGCAACCAATGCCAAGCAGGGCAACAACATGGGCCGGTACCGCATGCCGTCCTCCAGGTCGGTGGGGCTGATCCCCCCCATTCCTTTAATAGGGGCTATACCCTAAGGACGCCAGGTCCCCGGCTCCCGTGACAGCCGGGCCACGACTGCAAAAAGGTTACCTTGGACACGGCACTCGTTTGGCAGGCTAGCGAAAGTGGAGGCGCCCCGTGCCGTCCGATCAGCTGGAACGGCTCCGTACCGCTCTGGCCGCCCGCTACGCCGTCGAGCGCGAGCTCGGCCGGGGCGGGATGGCGACGGTCTACCTGGCGGACGATCTCAAGCATGGCCGCAAGGTCGCCATCAAGGTTCTCCTGCCCGAGCTGTGCTCGACGCTTGGCCCCGACCGGTTCACTCGTGAGATCCAGGTCGCCGCGGCGCTCAATCACCCCCACATCCTGCCGCTCTATGACTCGGGTGAGCTCGACAACCTCCTCTACTACGTCATGCCCCACGTCCGGGGGGAATCCCTGCGGCAGAAGCTTCGCCGAGAGAGGCAGCTCCCGATCGATGAGGCGATCGGTATCGTGCGGCAGGTCGCCTCGGCGCTGGACTACGCCCACGTCCACGGCTTGATCCACCGCGACATCAAGCCGGAGAACATCCTGCTCCATGAAGGCGAGGCGATGGTCACCGACTTCGGCATCGCGCTCGCGGCAAGCGCGGCTCCGAGCGACCGGCTCACGGGCACCGGGCTGATGCTGGGGACCCCCGCGTACATGAGCCCGGAACAGGCCGCCGGCGAGCGGGCACTGGGTGCCGCGAGCGACGTGTACAGTCTCGGGTGCGTGCTCTACGAGATGCTGGCCGGCGAACCGCCGTACACCGGCGCCACGGCGCAGGCGGTGATCGCCAAGCGGTTCACCGATCCGGTACCCGCCGTGCGCCCTCTCCGCCCCACCGTATCGGTGGCTGCGGAGCAGGCGCTGATGAAAGCGCTCGCGAGGGTTCCGGCCGACCGGTTCGCATCCGCCGGTGCCTTCGCGGATGCGCTCACCACCCCTGCCGGAGGCCAGCCACGCACTCCCACGGTCGCGGAGCTCCCGTCGGTCGCGGTACTCCCGTTCCTGAACCTGAGCCCGGACCCGGAGAACGAGTACTTCGCCGACGGCATCACGGAGGATGTGATCGCCCAGCTGTCGAAGATCCGGTCCCTGAAGGTGATCTCGCGCACCTCGGTGATGCCCTTCAAGAAGCGGGAGCAGAGCCTCAGAGCGATCGGGGTGACCCTACAGGTCGGGACCTTGCTCGAGGGGAGCGTGCGGCGGGCCGGCGAGCGGGTGCGGATCGTCGCGCAGCTCATCGACGCGGCGACGGACCAGCACCTGTGGGCGGAGACCTACGACCGGCAGCTCACCGATATCTTCGCGATCCAGACCGACGTGGCCCTGCGCATCGCCGCCGCGTTGCGGGCTGAGCTTTCGCACGACGAGCGAACCCGGATCCGGCGGGAGCCCACGAGCGACGTCCACGCCTATCAGCTGTATCTCCAAGGCCGGCAGTGCTATGCCCGACAAACCGAAGAAAGCATTCGCCGGGGCATCGAGTACTTCGAGCAGGCGACTGCGGAGGATCCGGCCTACGCCCTGGCGCATGTGGGGGTGGCCCTGGCCTACGCCGAGCTCGCCGCCGGCCAGGGCGGCACGGTGAGGCCGGATGTGGCATACCAGCGAGCCAAACAGGCGGTCACGAAGGCGCTGGCGCTCGACAGCGGACTCGGAGAGGCGCATTCGGTGTCCGCCCTTCTCAAGCTGGTCCACGACTTCGACTGGGCTGGCGCGGAGGAGGAGTTCAAGCTGGCACTCGAGCTGAGCCCGGGTGGTGCCGATATCTACGACCACTACGGGTGGCTGTGCTGGGCCCTCGAGCGGTACGACGACGCGGTCGCGATGGTGAAGCGCGCCCAGGAGCTCGATCCGCTGATGCACCGGGCCGATGTCGCGACCACGCTCATCCGGGCGGGGCGGTACGAGGAAGCGTTGCAGGCGGCCCTCCGATGCATCGAATTCGAGCCGGAGTACGCCCGGGGGCGTTCCACCCTGGGATGGGCTTTCCTGAAGAATGGCAAACTCGACGAGGGTCTGGCCGAGCTGGAGAAGTCGGTCGGGCTCGCCCCCGGCAACACGCTCTATCTGGCCCAGCTCGGCCAGGCGTACGCCCTGGCAGGCAGGGCCGAGCAGGCCCGAGAGGTGCTGCGCCGGCTGGAGCAACTGTCGCAGCAGAGGTACGTCTCGCCCTACCACATGGCGTACGTCCACACCGGCCTCGGTGAGCAGGACCGAGCGATGGACTGGCTGGAGCGAGCCTATGACGAACGGGCGGGCAGCGTGTACGGCATCAAGGGTTCCTTCCTGTTCACGACCCTGCGTCCACACCCCCGGTTCCAGGCGCTGCTCAAGAAGATGAACCTGGCTTGACTCCGCCCCTTCGCGGAGCCTGCCCTGAGCGCAGCCGAAGGGCTCCGGGTGACAAGAGTGTGGCGCCTCGTAGCGGCCGGGCGACCAGAATCCCGGTCGAGCGCCGGATTGCGGCGACGTACTCCGGAAGCGTCGCGCGGGTGACCTCGACGACTCCACCCGACAGCGGCGCGTGCAGGACCCGGAGAATGCCCTGGGCATCGCGGTAGGCGAATGCGGCGTGAGTCACGTCGAGCCCGGGAATCGCAGTCGCGAAGGCGAGCACGTCACCCGCCTCGATCCGCTCGCCCACTTCGGCGATGCGCTCTCTGGGTACCACCCGGCGCGGACGCTTGTCCAGCCGTCGCTCGATCGCCCCGATGTCGCGATACACGCCGTCGTCGGCCAGGGCAGGGTAGCTGCCGCGATGGTCGGTCATGAAGCGGAGCGGC
>CAYPAE010000199.1:0-3707 GCA_964408595.1 uncultured Gemmatimonadaceae bacterium
CCAGCAGCTGCGCGGCGCACGCGATCCGGGTCAGGTCGATCACCCGCTTGAGATTGGGCGCGCCGCCGGCGCCGAACTGCCGGGACAGATGCTCGCGGCTCACCTCGAGCCGCCGGGCGAGGTCGGTGGTGCGGACCGGCCGCTCGACCTCACCGAGGAGGAGACTCCACGCCGAGCGCTGGAGCGGCTCGGTGAGGCGCAGCATGCGGGGCGCTTCGGCCAGCGCCCGGCGCCGCTCGGCGGTCACCGACGCGCGGACCACCATGTCGCCGACGACCGGGTCGTCCACGCCTTCGACGGCGATCGGCACGCCGTGCTTCCGGCAGGCGAGGAGCAGCTCACCGTCGTCGGGGCGGAACGCCGCGTACGCGACGACGGGCACACCCGGAAGGCGGCTCCGCAGATCGGCGAGATCCGGCAGCAGCGCCGCGCTCGGCGCCAGCACTACCGCGTCCACCAGCCGGTTCTCCAGCACGCGACGGAGGCCGGCCGCGCTCCGGCAGACGACCAGCCCGGGTCCGCCCTTGGGCAACGTGCGCCGTAGCGCGGCGAGCGCTGTCCGGCTCTCCAGCAACGCGGCGATCGCGGCCACAGGTCACTCGGCCTGGCGCGCTGGCCTTCCCGCGCCGATCGCGACGAGGGTGCGCACCATCTCCCCGGCCCGCTTGAGCACACCGCGGGCGTTGTCGTAGCTCAGCACGTCGAGCGCCTCCTCGAGGGTCCGCCACTGGCACGCGGTGATCCCCTCGTCCTCCTGGGGACAGGGATCGCCATCGGGGCTCTCGAACAGGAAGAAGTGGCAGTACTTGTGGATGTGGCGGCCACGAAAGCGGAAATGCCAATCGATGACGCGGATGGGGCCCTGGATGACGAGCCGGCTCAGGCCGGTCTCTTCGGCGGTCTCCCGGAGCGCCGTCTCGCCCGGCGACTCGCCGTTCTCGAGATGTCCCTTGGGGAATCCCCAGTTGTCGTAGGAATCCTTGATCAGGAGATACCGGGGACTCGATTCGACCAGCCGGCGGAAGACGATCCCGCCGGCACTCACCTCCAGGTCGGCCCTCCGCTTGCTCATCTAAAACACCGAGATCTTGAGATACTTCCGCGGCTGCGCCTTGATGTCGGTGAGCAGCTCGCGGAACTGGATCACCGTGGCGGTGGCCTCGCGATAGAGCGTGGAGTCGGTCGCCAACATGCCGAGGGTGCCGTTCCCCTGCTGGATCCGGGTCATGAGGGAGTCGGCCTGCTGCATCACCCGCACCAGACTCACCTGGTTCTCCCGCGCGGCGGCCATCACCGACCGCATGTCGGCCGCGGCCTGGCGGAGGTCGGCGCTCGAGGCCTGGCCGTTGGCGAGGATGTCCTGGAGCTGGCCGTCGCTGGTCGCGGTATCGAGCCGAGCGACCGCCTGCTGGAAGGTGCGGGCGACGCCGGCGAACGCGTCCGACGTCGTCGCCACGTTCCGGCTCACCCGGTCGATCCGCGAAGTCTGCGCGTCGGCGAACACCACCATGCGCTGGGAGATCGCGGCGAGGTCCTTCACGCTCTGCTGGAGGTTCTTGAGCGCCGTGCTGTCGAATGCCTGGCCGATCCGCGCGGTGATGTCGCCGACGTCGCCGGCGATACGGCTGGCCTGGGCGGTGAGCTGGCCGATGTCCGGCAGGGTGGCCCCGGGCCAGGCCTCACCGCCCACCAGGTCGGACTCGACCAGGGCGTTCCGCACGATGGGGTCGGTCTGGAGCGCCTCGAAGGAGACGATGTTCGCGCTCCACTCGCCGAAGAGGCTGGCCGCGGCCGAGATCACGGCGGGCTTGGAGGGAAGCTCGACGGTGCGGTCCACCCTGAGCTCGGTCTCCACCCATTCGTCCGTCGCCAGCCGGATCATCTCGACCCGGCCTACGCGAACGCCGCGGAGCGTGACCGGCGCCCCGACACCGAGGCCGCCGACGGTTCGGAACCGCGCGGTGTAGGTGGCTTCCTTCTGATTGACGTCGGTCTCGCTCAGCCAGAGCGCGCCGCCGATCACCAGGGCCAGGGCGGCGAGAACCGCGAGGCCCACCGCGAATTCGTTGCTCCGCCTCATTCAAACCTCCCCGCCGGCGCCGGAGCGGGTGATCCGGGACGGCCTTCGATGAACTGGCGCACCACCGGGTCGTCGGTCGCGCGGATCTCGGCGGCGCTACCGACCTGCCGGATTGCCCCCTCGTGCAGCATGGCGATGCGATCGCCGACGCTGAAGGCGCTGCGCATGTCGTGCGTGACGACCAGCCCGGTGACCCCGAGATCGCGGGTGCGGATCATGAGCTGGTCCATGACGGCTGAGGTGACCGGGTCGAGCCCCGTGGTCGGCTCGTCGTAGAGAATGTAGCGCGGCTTCAGGGCGATCGCGCGCGCGATCCCGACGCGCTTGCGCATGCCGCCGCTCAGCTCCGCGGGGTACTTGTCCTCGACGCCGGGGAGCTCGACGACGGCGAGGCTCTCTTCGATCCGCTCGCGGATCACGTCCTCCCCGTGACCCCGCTTCACCAGACCGAGCCTGATGTTCTCGGCGACGGTCATCGAGTCGAAGAGCGCGGCGAACTGGAAGACATAGCCCACCCGCCCGCGCAGCTCCGCGAGCCGGCGCCGATCCAGCTCGTGCACCACCTCCCCGTCCACCTCGACCGTGCCGCCGTCGGGCTCGATCAGCCCTACGATGAGCTTGAGGGTGACGCTCTTTCCGCTGCCCGAGGCCCCGATCACAACGGTGTTCTGCCCGTCGGGCGCCTCCAGCGAGACCCCGCGCAGGACCCGCTTGGAGCCGAAGGACTTGGTGAGGTGGTGAAGCCGAATCATGGCGGCGGGGCAGCGGGGCAGCGGGGCAGCGGGGCAGTAGGCTCCGTGCGTCCACAGGCCGCCGGCGTGTTGTTGCGGCCCCGCCGCCCCGCCGCCCCGCCGCCCCGCTTTCTCACAACAACACCAATGCCCAAAATGCATCCAGCACCAGAATCGCCTCGCAGCCGAGCACCACGGCGCGGGTGGTCGAGAGACCGACGCCGGCCGCGCCGGCCTGGGCGGCGAGGCCCTGGAGGCATCCCATCAGCGCCACCGCGCCGCCGAAGGTGGCGCTCTTCACCAGGCCGAACCAGATGTCCTTGAACCGATAGAATTGCTTGAGGCCCTTCAGGAACTCGGGAGTCGAGAGGTCGAGCAGGTTGATCGCGGTGATCCAGCCGGCGGCGACCCCGACCGCCATCGCGAAGGCGGTCACCACCGGGAACATCAGCGTCGCCGCCAGCACCCGGGGGACGACCAGGTAGGAGTTCCGGTCGTAGGCGAGCGTCTCCAGCGCGTCCACCTGCTCGGTCACCTTCATGGTGCCGATCTCCGCCGCGATGCTCGCCCCAACCCTTCCCGCCAGCGCCATTCCGGTGAGCACCGGCCCCAGCTCCATCATCACCGTCTTCCCCACCAGCACTCCGACGAAGTAGAGCGGGACGGTGCCGGTGAAGATGTAGGAGGAGAGCAGCGAGAGGACGATGCCGGTGAAGACGGCGATGAAGAGCGCGATGGGTACCGAGTCCACCCCCAACCGGCGCATCTGGCCGATGAGGAGGGGGGCCCAGGTTTTGACGTCGGCGAGTGCGCGGGCGGTTTCGAGGCTGCGGCGGCCTACGTGCGCGACGAACCCGCCCCGCGCGGCTACACGGGATGCCACGGAGGGCGACACG
>CAYPAE010000199.1:3807-4927 GCA_964408595.1 uncultured Gemmatimonadaceae bacterium
TGCCGGACGCGCTCCCGGGTGACGCCGAGCATGCCGCCGATCTCCTCCAGGGTGTGCTCCCGACCGCCGTCGAGACCGAAGTAGAGGCGGAGCACCTTGGCGTCCCTGGCCGGCAGCGTGCGGAGCGCCTGATCGATCTCCTCGGACAGGAACCGGTCCATCGCCTGCTCTTCGGGGTCGCCCTGCTCGTCGGCGATGAAGCGGTCGATGAGCGAGCGGTCGCCCTCGGGGTCGAGCGGGGCGTCGAGCCGGACCTCGCTGGTGTTGAGCGCGGCGAGCGACTGCACCACGTCGAGCGAGAGGCCGGTCGCCGCCGCGATCTCCTCCGGCGTCGGCTCCCGCCGGAGATCCTGGCGCAGGGTCTCGGCGGTGCGGACGATCCGGGAGAGGTCGGCGGTCCGGTTGAGCGGAACCCTGACGGTGCGGGCCTGGCGGGCCAGCGAGGCGAGGATCGCCTGCCGGATCCACCAGACCGCATAGGAGATGAACTTGACCCCCTGGTCGGGGTCGAACTTTCGGGCGGCGGTGAGGAGGCCGAGATTCCCCTCGCCGATCAGGTCGGTCAGCGCCATCCCGCGATTCTGGTACTTCTTGGCCACCGAAATCACGAAGCGGAGGTTCCGCTTCACCAGCTCCTGCATCGCCTCCTCGTCGCCGGCGCGCACTTTCCGCGCGATGGCGATCTCCTGCTGGGCGGTGAGGAGGGGGGTCTTGCTGACCTCGAAGAGATACTGGTCGAGAATGTCGCGGTCGGCGTCGTAGACCCCCAGGCTCTTGGCGGTATCGCGCCTCCGGGGCTTCCGAGGCTTCGACGGAGGGGTCTGCGCCAGTATTTCCGCGGTCGTGAGATCGGCGGACAGGGGTCCGGGGGAGGTGTCGGCGGGACGCTGCGACGGCCGTTTCGGCGGGTCCTGTCCGTCGGTCTTCTTCTTTCTCATGATCCCATTATATCCTCATCGCGCCACAGGGGATGCGCTTGACGCTCACGCTCCCGACGGCTAGGTTTTCGTGCTGCCGCGGCGCCCGAGGGCGCGACAATATAATAGGGGGCGTAGCTCAGTTGGGAGAGCGCGTGAATGGCATTCACGAGGTCAGGGGTTCGATCCCCCTCGCCTCCACT
>CAYPAE010000200.1:0-4920 GCA_964408595.1 uncultured Gemmatimonadaceae bacterium
ACGGGTTGCCGAGCTGCTGGAGCGGGTCGGCGCCCTGGAAGTAGATCTGGCGCTGCTTGACGGCGTCGTTGTCCCCGCCGGCCACGCCGGCGAACAGCCTCACTCCGAAGTCGAGTCCCCGGGCGAGGGGCTTCCGCGCCGTGCCTTCGATCGTGCCGCGGAGGTAGAACGGATCGAGGTCCGCCCTCCCGGCCGAGTCGAGCCCGCCGCGATTATAGACCAGCCCGCCGCCGACGGAAGTCCGCAGGCCCAGGCCCCAGCCGTCGCTCCGGCCGCTGAGCCCGCTGGTTAGCGCCAGCTCGACCGTGCCCGCGTCGTCGTAGTAGAGGCGGTCGAGATAGCGGAAATCGTCCGGGTGAACCCACTGGAGCGTCAATCCGCGCGACCGGACCGCGTCACGGCCCAGGTGCCGCTGGCGCCGCCGCTCGATGCCAAGCGTCGCGCCGAAGCGACCCTCGACATCGAACAGCTCCAGCGTCTGCGACGTGTTCGGCGCGCGGAGGAAGACCGGGTTTTGCAGCCGCATGAAGAAGTCCGCCTCCGCGGCATCGTCCTCGGCCCCCCATCCGGTGGCGACGGTGAGCAAGGTGACGTTCTGCTCGAAGCGGCCGAGATAGTCCTCCCGCTTCCGAACGCCGAGGGTGACGCCGCCGGCGTCGTTGTACCACAGCGTGGGGTGAAAGCCCACGGTGATCCGGTCGCGGCGGCTCCGGGTGCTGAAGTAGGGATGGAAATAGATCTCGGAGCCGGGGTAGGGTGCCACCAGAGCGCTGAGCTTGAAACGCAGCGGCCGGCGGTTATTCAGCATGTTCCAGTCGTGGCCGCGCACCAGGGGGTCGAGCAGCACCTCGCGCGGCTGCGTCCGGGTGGCCACCTCCACCCACTCGCGCTCCGCGAGTCCCATGGAACGCGACATCGCCGTGTCGCCTGCCGCCACCACCGCCACGTCCACTGGATACCGGCCCGCCGCGTGGCGCACGACCTCGACCCGGGTGACCCAGCCGTCCCCGCGCCGCTCCCGCTTCACCCTGCCCACGCCGAAGTCGTAGAGCACCGTAGCGTGCAGCCACTGGGCAAAGAGCGCGGAGAGGTCCCGGCCGGCCACATCCTCGGCCACCGCGCGGAACGCCCCTTCGTCCACGTGACGGTACTTCCAGCGCTGGTAGAAAGTGCGGAGGATCCGGTGCATCGCCGCATCACCGACCAGGTGCCGGAGCTGGTGGAAGAAGAGCTCCCCCCGGGTGTAGATCGCCGCCTGGTAGGAGTTGAAGTCGCGGTACGCCTCCGCGGCGAGGCTGGGCGGCTCGGACCACCCGTCGAGATCCGCCAACAGCACGCCGGCCTCGGCCGCGGGGTAGGTGCTCGGACGGCCGGAAACCTCCCAGAACCAGGTCGTCTGGAAGCTGGTGAGTCCCTCGTCGAGCCATCCCTCGCGCCATTCGTTGTTCGCGAGCAGGCCCATGGCATAGTTGTGGCCCGCCTCGTGGACGATGAGGCCCTGATCGGCCGAGCCATCCATGATCACCATGGGGAACTCGGTGCCACCGCCCTCGATCCGGTGAAGGTTGGTGAGCTGGGGCCAGCCGAACGGCCCGAAGATCTGGTCGAGCCAGGCGAGCGCGCGCTCCGTCCGCTCGACGGCGAGACCGCCGCCCCAGGTCTTCTCGTCGCCCGGCGAGTAGAGGACGTGCACCTCCGTCCCCTCGAATCGCCCGCCCTCGTAGCGGTACTCGGGGCTCAGCGACAGGGCGAAGTGATGGACCTTCTCCGCGTACCAGCGGATCCGCTTGCGGCCGCTGTCCGCGCCGGAGCAGACATCGGCCGGGGGAGTCGAGGAACCGTAGGCGTCGCGCAGATACTCCACCGGCCGGGATGGGTTCCGGTTGGCGCGCTCCCACCCCGGATCGCCGCAGACCGGCACCCCCGTGGCGCCCACGACCTGGTCCTCGGACAGGTCGAGGTCCACCGTGAAGCTGCCGAACTCGCCGTAGAACTCGCCCGCGGGATAGAGCGGCCGTTCGTTCCAGCCGTATCGGTCGTAGACCACCACCTTGGGGTACCACTGCGCGAAGTCGAAGCGTCTTCCCCGCCGGGCCTGGCGCCGCGGGACCGTGGACGGGCGGGCGTCCCACTCCAGCGCGACCGTCATCGTGTCACCGGGCGGCAAGGGCCGGGGGAGCAGGAACCGAACGACGGTGCTGTCGGGTGCGAAGGGGTAGATCGGCTCGACCGGCTCGCCCATGATGCGGACGTCGCGCACGTGGTTGAACCCGTAGTCCGGGTCCTTCAGGTCGTTGAACCGGCGCGTCCCTTCCACGGAGTCCGCGTCGGACCAGCGCGAGCCGGGACGGAACGCGTTGAGGTGGAGGTGAAGCGCGAAGGTCTCGAGGGTGTCGGGAGAGTTGTTGCTGTAGCGGATGCGCGCATCGCCCGCGAGTACCCCGGCGGGCTCATCGAGCCTCGCGTCGATCTCGTAGGCCACGTCCTGCTGCCAGTACGATCGCGGGTCGCCGGCGGGCGATTGCGGCAAGGCGAGGAGCGCAAGAACGATCACAGGAGGAAAGGTAGAACCACCGGGTTGGCCCCGGTACTATGATTCGACGGCAATCAGCGGGGGGATCGTATGGCGGGCGAGCGAACGGATATCGTGGCGATCATGGCGGCCATCATCTATGCGGGCCGCACCGGTCAGTCCGGACAAGTGCCGAACGAAAAAACGTTCGGGCTAGTCGCCAAGGCTGCTTGGGAACTGCACAAGGCGGTGTTGGAGGGCGGTGGCGGCGATCAGGCCGACGGAGGCTAGGCTACACCGGGTAAAGCCTTCCCCTGGATGGCGGTCGTGGCGAAATTGGTAAACGCATCCGCAGTTGGAATCTACCGACCGGGGGTCCGATGGGAGCAAGAAGCAAGGGGAACCCACCCCGAAAGCGGGGGCCAAAGCCTGATACGGTGTTCCAGCCCGGCAAGTGGGAAGAGCACGCCGGCAAGGCGCTCAAGAAGCCACCGCCGAAGGGCGGCTGGCCCACGCCACCGAACAAGAAAGGCCGGGGCGGCAGGTAGCCCCGGCCTTGCTTGTCATCGCCCGCCACAGTCTCCGGCAGCACCCCTTGGTGGCTTACGGGGCCTCGCCCCGCAGCACCAAGCTGACGGGCCGCCGATCCCGCCCTTCAATCCCCTGTGCGTCAAGTACATACTCCTCCTAATAGTTTGACATCAATGCATAGTATTGACGAAGCGTAGGTAATTTGTAGATTCTCCCTACTAAGCATAGGGAGACCAGACGACCGGGCACATCCTCGACCACACTTCCCGACGCATCGTCCAGCTCCTTTCCGCCGACGGCCGAGCCAGCTACCAGGCCATCGCCGACGAGATCGGACTCTCGCGGCCGGCGGTCATGGAACGGGTGAAGCGGCTGGAGGAAGCGGGGCTCATCCGCGGCTACCACGCGCGGCTCGACCGCGCCAAGTCCGGCTTTCCGATCACCGCGTTCGTCGCGATCCGGTATCCGGTCTCGGATCACGTGGGCGACGAGCCGCGGATCCAGGCCCTCGCCGCCAATCCCAACGTGCTCGAGTGCCACCACGTCGCGGGCGACGACTGCTACGTGCTCAAGGTGGCCGCGCCCTCGATCGAGAGCCTCGAAGGCGTGCTCCGGCAGATCAAGGAGCCGGGCCACCAGGTCAGCACCCGGACGACGATCGTGCTGTCCACCCTCTTCGAGAAGCCGGGAATCGTCCCGGTGGGGGCCGACTGATGGCGGGGCTGCGCGGCAAGGCGCTGATCGCCTACCTCCTCGTCTGCACGGTCTGGGGCTCCACCTACCTCGCGATCCGGGTCGGGGTGATGCACCTGCCCCCGCTCCTCTTCGCCGGAGTCCGCTTCGTCATCGCCGGCCTGCTCCTCGCGGGGATCGTGCTCGCCACCGGCGACCGGCTGCCGCGGAGCCTCCGCGACTGGAAGGTCCTCGCGGTCACCGGCCTCTTCCTCCTCCTCGGCGGCAACGCGGTCGTGGTCTGGGCGGAGCAGCACGTGGAGTCGGGCGCGGCGAGCGTCTTCGTCGCCGCGGTCCCGCTCTGGGCGGCGTTCTTCGACGCCCTATGGCCGGGCGGCACCACGGTCTTCTCCTGGCGGGTCGGCGCCGGGCTGGCGCTGGGCTTCCTGGGGAGCGCGCTCCTCGCGGGAGTGACACCGGGCGAGCTGCTGAGCGCGGACCTCGCGGGCCCGGTCGCGCTCACCCTCGCGAGCGCATCGTGGGCGCTCGGCACCGTGTACTCCAAGCGGAATCCGACCGACACGTCGCCCTACGCCGCCTCGGCGGTGCAGATGCTGGCGGGCGGCGTGGTGATCACGCTGCTCGGGCTCGTCCTCGGCGAGGCGAGCCAGTGGAAGTGGTCCTCCTCGGGCATCGGCGCGCTGGCGTACCTCGTCGTCTTCGGGTCGATCGTCGGCTACACCGCCTACGCCTACGCGCTGCGCCACGCCTCCGCCACCGTGGTGGGCACCTACGCCTACGTGAATCCGGTGGTGGCGGTGCTGCTCGGCTGGCTGATCCTGCGCGAGGCCATCACGGCACGGACCGTCGGCGCGATGGCGCTGATCCTCGGTGCGGTGCTCATGATCCAGCTCGCGCCCGGCGCCCACGGGAAGAGCGACACGGTGCCGGAGCCGAGCGGTTCGCCCAGACGCCGCGAGGCGGGCGTATGACGGCGCCTAAATAGCGGGGCAGCGGGGCAGCGGGGCAGCGGGGCCGCAGGGCAGACCGTTCCGGACTCTCCGATTCCGGCAGGTGTGCTGTTACCGCCCCGCCGCCCCGCTGCCCCGCTGCCCCGCCGCGAGCGCGAGCGTCGCGGTGGTACCACGAGACGATCACCTGCTTCTACCTGCGGGTGATCTGCGGCTACATGGCGGAGGAAGAAG
>CAYPAE010000201.1:0-2735 GCA_964408595.1 uncultured Gemmatimonadaceae bacterium
CAGCGACCATCTTCGCGACATCATCGCGTCACATTTGACGCAGTCGGCTCTGTATGGCGGCGCAATAGCGAGCAAGGGACCGAGGTATTGCCCGTCAATCGAGGACAAGATCGTCAAGGTCCCGGACGCGATCCGACACCAGGTGTTTCTCGAGCCCGAGGGACTCGAGACTTCCGAGATGTACGTCAACGGGCTGTCGACTTCGCTGCCGGCGGAGGTCCAGCTCGAGTTCCTTCGATCGGTGCCGGGCCTCGAGTCCGTCCGCATGACGCGTCCTGGCTACGCGATCGAGTACGACTACTTCCCGCCCACGCAGCTGAGCCCGACGCTCGAGCTTCGTGCTCTCCCCCGGCTCTTTCTCGCGGGGCAGGTAAACGGCACGACCGGGTACGAGGAGGCTGCGGGCCAGGGCGCTCTCGCGGGGATCAATGCGGCCGCCCGAGCGCTGGACAGCGAGCCGGTCATTCTGCGTCGAGACGCTGCGTTCATCGGCGTGCTGGTTGACGATCTGGTGAGCCGAGGAGTGGACGAACCGTACCGACTGTTCACGTCTCGGTCGGAATACCGGCTCCTCCTGCGGCAGGACAACGCCCTTCGCCGACTTCTGCCGTTGGCGGAGCGCCTTGGGCTGCTGGAGTATGCTGAGCTGGGCACTGCCGAGCGGCATCTCGCGAGGGAGGACGATCTGCTTGGTGAGGCGCAGCGGACCTCTCTTGATGCGGCTTCGGCTAACACCGTGCTCGCGGCGCACCGGTCCGCTCTCGTTAACGAGACCCAGCGGGTGGCCGATCTCGCTCGCCGTCCTGGGGTCCCCGTTGACCGGCTGCTCCAGGCCGCGGGTCTCGAAGTCGCCGAGGAGGAGTGTCGGTGGGCCGACATCGAGCTCAAGTACGCCGGCTATCTCGCCCGTGAACGCGCAAGCGCGCAGCGCCTGTCGGAGCTGAACGACTTTGCATTGCCCCAGACTCTGGTGTACCGAAGCCTCCTGACTCTTTCCTACGAGGCTCGCGAGAAGCTCCACCAGGCTCGCCCCGCGTCGCTCGGACATGCCAGCCGGATTCCCGGGGTGTCTCCCAGCGATCTTCAGAACCTCGTGGTCGAGGTGCTGCGCCTTCGTCGTGGTCCGGGAGAGCCCGCCTGTTTCACGTGAAACAAGGCCTGAGATGGTCGCTCCGAGTGTTGAGCCAGATTCCTTCGCGCACCGCGGTACCATCGACCCCCCCGCCGACAGAACCCCAGCAGCCAATAACTAGCTCTCCGTGACGTCGGTGCGTCGTCACGTCCGGTCGGCGTCGGACAGGGTAGCACCGTGGATCTCGGACGGGCTCCCTCGACTTTGGGTGGGCTTCGTCCGACGGGGGGTCCTTCCGGTCGCCACCGAGCCGTAACCAGGCGTGCCGCGCTGACGAGCCGAAGGCGCTAAGGCCCCTCTGGGACCTCCCCCGCACCTCATGCGTCGCCGCTCTGCGGCGAGAGGACGCGGGACTCCGCTCGCGGGGAGCTTCCGCTCTACACTTGGACTGCTACTCCCTTCCGCCGTCTCAGATGTCCGGGCGAGCCCCGGGGGTGGCACGCCCAGAGGGAGTGTGAGCGCCTGCGGCTCGCCAGCGCGATTCCGGTGTCGACGGCGCGGTGGCGACCAGAGGGCATGTCGCCCCCCGGACTGCGCCCGGGCAACGAAGCCAGCGAGCTCCAAGCACCTACCTAATCCAAGGCTCGCCGGGAGCGAATTCGCTACGCGTCATTGATGACCGGCAGTTGATGCTGGGATGCTAAGATGCTCTTCCAGTGCGCTTTATCAATTGTCCCAGGAAATTCTGGCAGTGTCGCTGGCCGTTTCACGTGAAACAAAGGGGGTTGGCGGCAAAGACATTGATTCCTATATTATCGCCGCACTTCACTTCGCTGACAGGCCCAGTCGGGTACTAAGCTGCGTGTCAACTATAAGTCATTATACAACAAGCACTTAGTGCTTGCATGCCCATGGCATATACGGTTGCGATCACCAATCAAAAAGGCGGTGTCGGGAAGACTACGACCGCCGTCAACCTCGCCGCGGCGCTCGCCATCGCGCAACGGCGGACGCTCCTGGTCGATGCCGATCCCCAGGGAAACACCACCAGCGGCGTCGGCATCGCGAAGCTCGAGCTCCAGCTCTCGCTCTATGACGCGCTCATCGAAGGTCACCCGGTGCACGAAATCATACTCCCGGTGCCCGGCCTCCCCCACCTCTGGGTGTTGCCCTCGACCCAGGATCTGGTAGGCGCGGAGCTGCAGCTCGTCGAGCGGCCGTTCAGAGAGTCGGCGTTGCGCCGCGTGCTCGAGCCGATCGAGCGCGACTACGACTACATCGTCGTGGACTGTCCCCCATCGCTCGGCCTGCTCACCCTCAACGTGCTCGCCGCCGTACAGGCGCTCATTATCCCCATTCAATGCGAGTACTACGGACTCGAGGGGATCTCGCAGCTGCTCAATACCGTCCGCCTGGTTCAGCAGAACATCAATCCGGGTCTCGCCATCGGCGGCGTTCTGCTTACGATGTACGACTCGAGGCTCAATCTCTGCCGCCAGGTCGCGGAGGATGCGACCGAATATTTCGGCCCCAAAGTCTTCGGCACTCCGATTCCTCGAAACGTCCGTCTCGCCGAGGCGCCCAGCTTCGGAAAACCGATTCTCCTCTACGACAATCAATCGGTGGGAGCGAAGAGCTACCTCGCTGTAGGGCAGGAGCTGCT
>CAYPAE010000201.1:2835-4913 GCA_964408595.1 uncultured Gemmatimonadaceae bacterium
CCCAGTCGGTTGCGTCTCACTCTCTCGCATCCGAATCGGATACATCCGAATCGGTGCAGCGACCTGAGTCATCCGAGTTCGACGAGCCGGCCCATTCGTCCAGGCCGCCGTCAGAGCCCCTGCCGGAGGTGACCACATGACCGAGACCAAGCGGTTGGGGCGGGGACTCGAGGCGCTGCTCGGCCCGGCCTCACGCGAGCAGGCCGAGGCGTCCGGCGCGCTGCGCGAGCTGCCGATGGCGAGCGTGCGGCCGAATCCATATCAGCCGCGCACCCGGATCGACGAAGCGGAGCTCGCCGATCTCGCCCACTCCATGGAGGCATCGGGGCTGCTCCAGCCGGTCATCGTTCGCTCGCGCGAGGGCGGCTACGAGCTGATAGTCGGCGAGCGCCGCTGGCGCGCCGCCGAGCGGCTCGGCTGGTCGAAGATCCCCGCGATCGTGAAGGAGGTGGACGACCGCACGCTGCTCACCCTGGCGCTGATCGAGAACCTGCAGCGCGACGATCTCTCCCCGATCGACGAGGCGGCGGGCTATCGCCGCCTGGGGGAGGAGTTCCATCTGGGCCAGGCGGAAATCGCCCGAGCCGTGGGGCGGGAGCGGTCTACCGTCGCCAACCTCCTCCGGCTGCTTCAGCTGCCTGCGGACGTGCAGGCGATGGTGCACCAGAAGCGGCTCTCCGCGGGACATGCGCGCGCCCTCCTCGGCCTTTCCGATGCCGACCGCCAATCGGCGCTCGCCGCCGAGGCGATCGAGCAGGGCTGGTCAGTGCGCGAGATCGAGGCCGCCGTCGCCGGTAAGCGCACCACCCAGCGACCGACCAGGCGCGCCGCCGGCCAGCCGCCGGCCCGCGGCGTCACCGCCGACGTGAAACGGGTCGAAGATGCGCTCCGCAAGCGGCTCGGCACCGACGTGCGCGTCACCGCCCGGCGGCGAGGCCGCGGTTTCGTCACCATCAGCTACTACTCCAACGACGATCTTTCCCGCCTGCTCGAGGTGATACTCGGCGGACCCTTCGAGGGATGAAGGGCAGGTCCCGAGGTGTGACCGTCGTCATCCAGCGGGACGGAGCGACGCGGTCGCAGACGTTGCGGTTCTCGCTCTGGGCAATGCGGCTCGGCGCGCTGGCCGGCGCCGCACTGCTCGCCGGACTCGGACTCCTGGCGGTACTCTACTTCCCGGTGGTGCGGGCCGCTGCCCGGGTCCCGGGGCTTGAGCGTCAGGTCTCCCGGCTGGAGGCGGAGAACGCCATGGTGCGCCAGCTCTCCATGGCGCTCGACAGCGCGGAACTCCGGTACGAGCAGCTCCGGGGGATGATCGGCGCCGACATCGTCCGCGACCCGCTCGCGATCAGCTCGACCCTGCCCCTGGCGCCCGCCCTGAGGGCGCAGGTGGGAAACGAGCCCCGGCCAGCCGGACCGGGCCCGACCGTCCCCCGCGAGTGGCCGCTCGGCGAGCGGGGCTACGTCACCCGGGGCCAGGTTCAGGTCGGCTCGGCGAGCCGGGACGAGGCCCACCCCGGACTCGACATTGCCGTGCCGGTCGGCACCCTGGTCCGTGCCTCCGGCGGGGCGACGGTCAACCAGATCGGCGAAGACCCCGAGTACGGGTTCTACGTCCTCCTCGATCATCCCGAGGAGTACCAGACCATGTACGGACACCTTTCGCGCATCATCGTGACAGACGGCCAAACGGTGCTCGCCGGGGAGGTCATCGGCCTCAGCGGCAATAGCGGGCGCTCGACCGCCCCGCACCTCCATTTCGAGATCCGGCAGCGTGGCACCTCGCTCGATCCCAGGACCATGGTCAAACAGGGGGGGTGATGGGGATTTTCTCCAATCCGGCGCGCGACGAGCAGGGGCAAGAGCTGAAGCGGCGGCGCACCGACCAGATCCCGTTCTCGATCATCGCGAGCGACATGACCGTCATCGGCGACCTCGAAACGGAGGGAGTCGTGCGGATCGAGGGCAGGGTAAAGGGGTCAGTGCGGGTCGGGTCGCAGATCCTGGTCACCCAGGGGGCGGCCATCGAGGGGGACCTGCACACCCAGGAGGCGATCATCGCCGGCCAGGTGAGCGGG
>CAYPAE010000202.1:0-4881 GCA_964408595.1 uncultured Gemmatimonadaceae bacterium
ATCCGATCGTCGCCCTGAGGGCCGAATGAAGCGGACACGATCGGTCACGCTGCTCTCCCGGATGATCGAGGGCGCCGGCATCGCCCTGGACTCGCTGCGCTCCAACAAGGTCCGCGCGTCCCTCACCATTCTCGGCGTAGCCATCGGCGTGACGGTCGTGATCGCCATGGCGTCGGCGATCACCGGGATCAACCGCAGCATCACCGGCATCCTGGAGACGGCCGGCCCCAAGACCTTCTACGTGCTGCGCTACTTCCGCGACGGACTCGAGATCTCGGACGGGTCCGATGAGCTTTCGCCGTGGCGCCGGATGCCGGAGATCTCGGTCGATGAAGCGGAGCTGCTCCGGAACCTTCTAACGGTGCGGGACGTGAACGTCGCGGAGTATACCGAGGGCCCCGTTGGCTACGAGGACACCAATCTGAGCGAAGTCAGGATGGCCGGATTTGGTTGGACGTGGCCCCAGGTCAACGGGGGCGATATCCTCGCCGGGCGCAACTTTACCGCGATCGAGTATGCGGCCAGCGCCCGCGTCGCCGTCATCAACGACAAACTGGCTCAGTCCCTCTTCCCGGGCCTGGATCCCATCGGCAAGCGGATCAAGATCTACGGGCTGCCGTTCGAGGTCGTGGGGCTGCACGCCGAGGCCGCGTCGCTGTTCAGCGACGCCGACGAGCCGCGCCTCGCGATTCCCCACACGACCTTCCGGAAAGTGGCAGACTACTGGCCAGGGTGGATGGAGATCGCCGTGGTCCCGACCGAGAGCGCCACCATCTCGGAGGCCCAGGATCAGGTCACCGCCGCGCTTCGCAGCCGCCGCGGCCTCCGGCCGGGAGAGGAGAACAATTTCTCGCTGGTCACCTCGGACCGGGTGCTCGAGGCGTTCAACAAGATCACCGCCGGCTTCTTCGTCGCGATGATCGCCCTCTCCAGCGTCGGACTGATGGTGGGGGGCGTCGGGGTGGTGGCGATCATGATGATCTCGGTGACCGAGCGGACCCGCGAGATCGGCGTGCGGAAGGCGCTGGGAGCGACCCGGGGCGAGATCATGTTCCAGTTCCTGGTGGAGGCGGCGACCCTCACCCTGGTCGGTTGCCTCGTCGGGATGGCTCTGGGCGCGGGAGTCGCTTGGGGGGTCCGCACGTTCACGCCGGTCCCGGCTTCGGTGCCGCTCCTCTCCGTCGTCGCCGCCGTGGTCGCCTCGATCCTCACCGGCGTCCTCTTCGGTCTCTATCCCGCCAACAAGGCGTCCCGGCTGGACCCCGTAGAAGCACTGAGATACGAGTAGGCGGGCACGCGGGCAGGCGGGCAGGCGGGCACTCTGCTCGAGTGCTGGAAGGTCGCCGGTGTGCTGGTGCTGCCCGCCTGCCCGCGCGCCCGCGTGCCCAACTAGCTTTCCTCCATGCCCCTCTCCGAGGCCCTCCGCCTGGCGGTCCAGGCGATCTGGACCAGCAAGCTGCGGTCGTTCTTCACTCTCCTTGGCATCCTCGTCTCCGTCGCCTTCCTGATCGTGGTCGTCGCGATCATTCAGGGGATGAACTCCTACGTGAGCGGTACGCTCACGGCCTCGATGATCGGCACCAACACCTTCCAGGTCCGGCGCGGCCCCATCTCGGTCGGCCTGCTCGACGACGAGCAGGTCCGCGCGATCGCCAAACGCCCGCTGGTCACGGTGGAGGACGCCGAGACCGTCGCCGAGGCCGTTCCCGAGGCGGTCGCGGTGGCGCTTCAGTCGGGCTGGCCCACCCCGGTGGGGGAGGTCGGCTTCCGGGACCGCAACGTCATCAATGTCCTGGTTTTCGGTATCACGGCGCCGTACCAGGCGGTGCAGGACTACGCCTTCCTGGCCGGCTCGCCGCTCACCGAGCAGGACGTGAACCGGCGGCGGCCGGTGGTGGCGCTGGGCCACGACATCGCGGAGAAGCTCTTCGACGACCCCCTGACCGCGGTCGGCCGGCGGGTGCGGCTCGACGGTCACGAGGTGACCGTGAAAGGCGTGATCGCGCCCAAGGGCCGGCTGCTCGGCCAGTCGTTCGACGAATTCGTCCTCCTTCCCTTCACCACCTTCGAGGCGGCCTACGGGCGCCGGAAGACGACCGTGGTCTCGGTCAAGATGGCGAGCGCGGACGCCATCGAGAGCGGGATGGAGCGCGCGGAAGAGGCGATGCGGGTCGCGCACCGGCTCCGTCCGGGCGAGGAGAACGACTTCACGGTGGACAAAGCCGACGCTCTGGTGGCGTTCTGGAAGCAGCTCACCAGCCTGCTCTTCACCGCCATCCCCGCCGTGGTGGCGATCGGCGTGGTGGTCGGCGGAATCGTCATCATGAACATCATGCTGATGACGGTGAACGAGCGGACCCGGGAGATCGGCCTTCGCAAGTCGCTGGGCGCGACGCGGGCCGACATCCGCCGGCAGTTCCTGGTCGAGGCGCTAGTGCTGACCTCGGCCGGCGGGGCGCTGGGCGTGTTGAGCGGATGGGCTCTGGCGTTCGGCGTCACCACCTTCACCCCGCTGCCCGCCCGGATCACGCTCTGGTCGGTCGCGCTCGCGCTGGCCGTCGGGACCGCCTCCGGCATGCTCTTCGGGGTCTATCCCGCCTCCCGGGCTTCGCGGCTCGATCCGATCGCCGCGCTCAGGGTGGAGTGAGCCGGTGATCCTCCGCAACCTCGGCGAAGGCGTGGCGATCGCCCTCGACGCGATCCGCTCCAACAAGCTGCGCTCGACGCTCACCATCCTCGGCGTCGTGATCGGGGTGACGACGGTGATGGCGGTGGCCTCACTGGTGCAAGGGATCCGGCGCCAGATCTTCAACGCGATCGAGGTGGCCGGCCCGACGACGCTCTACGTCATCCGATACTTCTCCCAGACGCCAGTCAATCCCGACCGCCTCCCGTACGAGGTGCGGATCCGGCCGGTCCTCCAGCGGAGCGACGCGGAGGCCATCCGCCGGTTGCCGGAGGTGCGCTATGCCGGGATCTGGGTGCAGGTGCTTCAGAAGGCGGAGTACCAAGGGGTGCGGACCCAGCAGGTCATCATCTTCGGCGCCGACGACGGATACATGGAGATCCAAGGCGGGACCTTGCTTCGGGGCCGTTTCTTCAGCGGGGCCGAGCTGGCCGGTGAGCCGGTCATCGTGCTGGAGAGCGCCGTGGCGGACCGGTTGTTCGGCCGACTCGACCCCCTGGGCGAGCAGGTCCGGATCGGAGGGATCTCGTTCCGCGTCATCGGAGTCTTCGAGAAACCGTCCAACATCTTCGAGCCGCCGGGACAGGCCACCGGAGGCGTGGTCCCCTTCACCTCGGCGCGGGAGAACTTTCGGTACGACGAAACCAACGCGCTCTTCGTGGCGGTCAAGCCCAGGGCCGGGGTGGAGATCGGTCCGGCTACGGACGCCGTGACGGTGGCGCTCCGGCGCGCGAGGAACCTGCGGCCCGGCGACCCGAACACGTTCGACCTCATCACCCAGGACCAGATCCTCGACGTCGTCGGGAATTTCACCTCCTACTTCTTTCTCGCGATGGTGGCGCTGTCGAGCGTAGCGCTCCTCGTGGGCGGGATCGGGGTGATGGCGATCATGATGGTCTCGGTGAGCGATCGCACCAAGGAGATCGGGCTCCGGAAAGCGCTCGGCGCCACCCGGCGCGAGGTGCTCTGGCAGTTTCTGGTGGAGGCCGCGACGCTGACGATGGTCGGAGGCGCGCTTGGCATCCTGCTCGGGCTCGGCGCGGGCGCCGTGCTCAAGGCGGCCCTGAGCCTGGACTCGGCGGTGCCTCTCTGGAGCATCGTGCTCGCATGCGGGGTGAGCATCGCCATCGGACTGATCTTCGGGCTGCTGCCCGCCAACCGCGCGGCCCGGATGGATCCCGTCGAGGCGCTGCGGCACGAGTAGGGGCAGGCGGGCAGGCGGGCAGGCGGGCAGCGGGGCAGCGGGGCAGCGGGGCAGCGGGGCAGCGGCTCGAGAAGGTATTCACTGAGCTGTCCATCGCTGCCCGCCGGCCCGCGTGCCCGCCTGCCCGCTATTTCTTGCACTGTGCAAGCTCCCCTGCCCTCCGCATCTCCTGTGCTCCCCGAGGAGGTGCCATGAGAGTTCAGACGATGATGGTGGGCTTGTTTCAGGCGGCGCTGCTGATGGCATGCGAGCGTTCCGCCACCATTCCGGAATCATCCACCAAGGCAGTCGAGGCGGCCCGCGATCGTTCCGACGTCGCCAATCGCAACGAGGCGGCCGACGCCATCTCCCTCGGTTCCGTGGGCGAGCGGGAGATCGCGGCCGCATCGCCTTCGGCCGAAGAGCGGTGGTCCCGCCCATTCGAGTTTGATCCGACCACCCGCCTCATCGTGCGCACCGGACAGGCGAGCATCGAAGTGGATTCACTGGAGCCCGCGATGGCCGAGATTCGGCGGATCGTTCAGCGCGCCGGCGGGTTCGTGGCCGATGCCTCGGTGCAGAGCGGCCGGAACCAGCTCCGCCAGGCCACCCTGGAGCTCAAGGTGCCTTCGACCCGGTTCGACGAGCTGACCGAAGGGTTGCAGCCGATCGGCCACCTGGAGTTCGTCAACGTGGGCGCCGAGGACGTGAGTGAGGAGTTCGTGGACTTGACGGCGCGCGTCGCCAACGGCCACCGGCTCGAGGATCGCCTGGTGGAGCTGCTGCGCACCCGGACGGGCAAGCTGCAGGACGTGCTCTCGGTCGAGCGCGAGCTGGCCCGCGTGCGGGAGGAGATCGAGCGGATGGAGGGGCGTCTGCGCTATCTCAAGACCAGCGCGCAGCTGAGCACCCTCTCGGTCAGCCTGCACGAGCCGGTGCCGATCGTCGCGTCCCACGGCCCGGGTCCGATCGTCGAGGCCTTCCGGGCCGCCTGGCGCAACTTCGTGGGCGT
>CAYPAE010000203.1:0-4880 GCA_964408595.1 uncultured Gemmatimonadaceae bacterium
TGGCCTCGGGGCTGTACCCGGACATGAACAGCACCTTCATCTTGGGCCGGCTCGTGCCCAGCCTCCGGGCCAGCTCTTCCCCGCTCATTCCCGGCATGACCACGTCGGTCAGGAGCAAGTGGATCGGCCCGTCCAGACCTTCGGCCAGGGCCAGGGCCTCCTCCGCGCCCCCCGCCTCCACCACCTGATAGCCGGAGTCCTCGAGGATTCGGCGCAGCGGGGCGCGGACGGCGGCCTCGTCGTCGGTGAGAAGGATCGTCATCACTTCAAGGAATCCTTGCCAGCCGCGCGAGGAGAAAGCGAATGGCGCGACACGGCGACTCCGGCGGGAGATGTAAGAGGGGGTTGGAGGAAGATGAGCGCGCGGCGGCTGGTGTCAAGCGTTGCTGACCAGCCGGCGCTGGCTCGTTTTGTTACTGGGAACGTTACCGTGAGCTCACATCGGCGTCGGGGTGGAACAACGATTCACCCCACTTCTGGCTGCCGAAGCGGCCGATCCATTCCTGCACCTTAGGCTCGGTGAGATACCGCACAAATCGGACGGCCTCGGCTCGCCGAGCCGCAGGGTGTTTTCCGGGATTGACCGCGTAGGCGCTGTAGCTGTTGCGCAGGCTCGGATCCCCCTGCACCAGAGGCACTAATGTGAGCCGGTCCTGGAACGCCAGGTAGGTCGCCCGGTCGGTGAGGGTGTAGGTTTGCCGCTGTTCGGCCACCAGCAGTGTAGCCCCCATCCCCTGCCCGGTCTCTTCCCGGCGAGGGAGCGAAAGAGGGGCGACGCCTGCGGCCTTCCAGAGCGCCAGCTCCTTTTTCTCCGTGCCCGAACCGTCACCCCGCGACACGAATGCGCCCTGGGCGGCAATGGCCTTCATCGCCTTGGCCGGCGAGGGCTCGGCCCGGGCGCCGGCGGGGTCATCGGCCGGACCGATGATGAGGAAATCGTTGTACATGATGCGTCGCCCGTCGATGAGATCCCCGCTTTCGACGTAGGCACGCTCGGCCTCGGGGGCGTGGACCAGCACCACGTCGGCATCGCCTCGGCGCGCCATCTCCAGCGCCGCACCGGTACCGACGGCGATCGCCTTGACGTTGATCCCGGTCTCCTGCTCGAACATCGGCAGGAGAGAGTCGAGGAGCCCGGTGTCCTGCGTGCTGGTCGTGGTGGCGAGGGTGATGTCCGCCTGTTGTGCGCTCAGCGCGCTCGAGCCCAGCGCCAGCGCGGCGGCGACGACGAGACGGACGAGACCGGTGAGTCGGGCGCGCATGGTCACCTCAGAAGAGAACCTGAACCTGGGCGAGCCCGAGGCCCCGGCGCACTCCGGGGTCCCCGACGGTTCGCGAGACGTATTCGAGGGTGAACCGGGTGGCGCGTCCCCACGGCCGGAGGTTGGCCCCTACCGTCCACGCTCGTGAGGGCGTCCCCGCAGCCCGTTCGAAGCGATCGTACTTCACGAGCGGCTGGAGCCAAGGCGTCACGGGGGCGGCGGCGAGCACATACCACCCCCGGTCGTCGCCACCCCCCGCGTCCCGGTGCTGCCCGACGTACTCCCCCCGAAGCACTACCCAGGGCGACTCGACATTGACGTCTACACCGTATCGGGTGCTGTCGGCGAAGTAGCGAGCAGTGTTGACGCCCAAGACGAGAAAGGGCACCGGCCGGAAGGTGACGCGTGCCACTCCCAGCAGCGAGGAATCGGGGTTCGCGGTGACGTTCTGGCCGTCCCCGTTGAACACGCCGAGGGTGAGGGTCCCGCGGCCGCCGAGCGCATAGTCGGCCATGACGCCGATGTCGCGCTTGGGCGCCAGGGAATCCACCACAAACGCGCGATCGGCCGTCTCGACCTCGGCCAGCGAGGTGATGAACTCGCGGGTGAATGGTGTCTTGAACTGGCCGAGCTGGATGCCGAGCGTGCCGCGCGTCCAGCGGGCATACGCGTCCTGGAGGGAGACGCTCGCTTTGCCGGTCCCCACGCTCCCGGTGCGGAACTCGCCCTGCACGCGCCAGGTGATGTTGCCGGGGGCGGACCCCGCAGCCGAGAGCCGAGCTCGATTGATCGTGGAGGTCAGGCCGATGCCGCTCTGGTACGTTTCGCGTGCCTGGATGTAACCGCTCCATCGCACCGCGGGCGGTGGGGGGCTCGATTGGCCCGCCGCGCGCGTGGCGAGGGCAGCGGCGAGGAACACCAAGCTGACCGGAGCGCGGAGCTAGGCGGAAGCACCACCCAACGTACCTTCCGCCGGTTCGATAGGCAACACGCTGCCTATCGCTAGTCCTGTCCTCACCTGCGAGTTGGTCAGCCGGTCACCCGGTGCCCGTCGCCGATCGGCACCAGCGCCACTACGCACCTAGCCAGGGTCGCAGGCGAGGCAGCCACCGGCCGACAGCCGCGGCATATCGCTCGTAGGCGGCCCCAAATTGGCGGCGCAGCGCCGGTTCCTCGTAACCTCGGACCACCAGGTTGACCACCGCGAACCACACCACCCAATAGGCGAAGAGACCGGGCGACCTGGTGAGCAGGACCTCCCCGAGCACGATCAGGCTGACGCTGAGGTACATCGGGTTCCGGACGTAGCGGTAGGGTCCGCGGATCACCAACCTGCGCGGGGGATCCACGGGAGAGAGCGTCCCCCGGCCACTGCGGGCGAACTCGAGAATGCACCCGGCCAGGAGCACCGTCCCAACCCCGGCACCGAGCAGACCTACCCAATGGAGCGGCTGGTGGAGGTCGAGCACTACGAATCGGAGGCCGAAGTAGCGCCACGGGACATAGCCGGCGAACAGGCCAGGGAGGAGAACGGCCCAGAGGAGGCTGCGGACAGCCAACACCAGTGACGAAATCCAGGATCGCAGTTGCTGTGTCATTCAGGTCCGGGCTTGCCTCACCTCAACATGCGGCACCTTCCCGGGGGTGTCGAGCCGGGCGGCCGGGTCAGGGGTCGTCAGCCTTGGGGAACTGACCTCCGATCAAGGCCCCGACTAGTCCGCCGAGCAGGCCACCGGCCAGGAAGCCCCCGGTGAGTGCACCTCCACAATCCCCCGTGTCCGAGCTCCCGCACAAGCCATCCATGACTGGAGCTAGCCCGAGACCGGTCACGAGGCCCCCGATGAGTGCCCCCTCTTTCCAGCGTGTGGGGCGAATATCACGCCGCACCGAATCGAGGACGAAGGACTGCTGGAGCGGCCCCGAGCCACCCCGCCCAGAACTGGGCTCGGCCCAGGGCCAGTAATCCGAGTGCTTCCCTGTTGGGCGGAGGCCGCGGTTGTAATGGTGATGAGCAGCAAGAAACCGAGTCGGGGACGCGCCGGCATGGGCAGCTCCGAGTGGAGGTTCTCCCCACACTGGTCCCGCGGCGTGACTCCAGCGTGACTCATGTCTCCCAGGCTCGGGTGAGGGCACGAAAAACCCCGCCAGGCCCGAAGGCACAGCGGGGGAAGACCTTCCAGAGAGCGGGCGACCGGACTCGAACCGGCGACGTCCAGCTTGGGAAGCTGGCATTCTACCACTGAATTACGCCCGCGAATCGAGGGAAATGTTAGGCCGGGCCCTGGGAGAGTCAAGCGGCCCTACTTTACCCTCGACGCCTCCAGAAAGCTCCGCAGATCGGGCTCACTCACCGCCGGCTCCCCGGGGGAGACGTTGTCCAGTCGTCCCTCCCGCATCCACCGCTCGAGCTCGCCCACCAGCTCGGAGAGATGGTCGAACGAGTCCACGATGAACAGCAGCGGCTGGTAGTGGTGGATCTCGAAGTACTGGTTGATGACCCACTCCAGCTGCATCGGGTACCGCTGCACCTCAGGCGAGTCGATCGAGTGGGCGATCTCCCCGTAGGAGCTGAGCAGGCCGCTGCCGTAGACCCTCAGGCCGTCCTGGCTCCGCATCAGGCCGAACTCGATGGTGAACCAGAAGAACCGCGCCATCGCCTTGAAGATGCTGCTGACTCGCCGGATCTTCTCCTC
Organism: uncultured Gemmatimonadaceae bacterium; assembly: GCA_964408595.1. Taxonomy (GTDB): domain Bacteria; phylum Gemmatimonadota; class Gemmatimonadetes; order Gemmatimonadales; family GWC2-71-9; genus CAVVWJ01. Next base: position 3,956 of record CAYPAE010000203.1, read on the forward strand.
CTCGTCCTTGATCCCCGCGACGATCTCAGCCGCGGTGTGGGCGCAGTCGCCGAAGCGCACCAGGGTGTCCGCGAAGGCGCGGTCGGTGTGCATCGGTACGTGCCCGGCGATGTCGTGGAAGATGTCCGGCTCCGGCAGGTAGTCGAGCGTGGCGCCGTCGCGGATGGTGATGGTGGTGGGGAACTCGCGATTCCGCAGACAATCGAAGAACAGGAAGGAAGGAACGTACCCGCTCACCGGCTTGGCCTGGAATCCGGTGAGCGGGCTGAGAAATCGATTGACGTCCTCCAGCCTCGGCACCCGCTTGGGGTCCAGACAGAGGCTGTCGATGCCCTGGAGAAACCTCGGGTTCGCGTAGCGGCGCCACCGGTCTTCCATCCGGGTGAAGAGCCGCCGCCACGCGTCGTGGTTGCCGTCGGAGTACAGCTCGTACGGCTGGTGGATGTAGAGGCGGCCTTCGGCCTGCGCCTGCTCGATAAAGGGCGCCCGGGTCGTGGTGAGCCCGCCGGTGGCCTGCACTCCCGCCATGGTCTCCTCCTGGCTACTTCTGCTTGTACCGCCACGCGGCGATGCCGGCGCCCTGCGCCGTCGCCTTGACCTCCTGAGTCTTCCCCGCCTCGAGGGCAGGCACCTGAACGTCCTGGCCGCCGACGACCGCGCCCTTGGCGTCGAGAAATTCCACCGCGAGCGCGACCGGCACCGGCTGGATCGGCTTGCCCGCCGCGGTCTGCGCCTTGCGCCCGGTGGCGGTCGCCGTCAGCGTCGCGTTCTTGGCGCCGATGCTGAAGTCGGTCACCCGGACATCCACCGGCAGCGCCAGCACCTTCTCCGCGACCTTCACCGCCTCGTCCACCTGCTTCGCCTGCTTGTACCCTTCGCCCACCAGCTTGAGCGAGTTCTCGTTCATCGGCTCGATCGCGGAGAG
>CAYPAE010000204.1:0-4878 GCA_964408595.1 uncultured Gemmatimonadaceae bacterium
GGCAGAGGACATCCTGGTCGGAATATCGCCCTGCCCCCGACCCACTTCAAGGAAATCGTGTCAGATCTCGCTGCCGCTCGGAATCACCGCGTTTTTGGGAACGACCACGATGCCGTCCCGCACGTGGAAGTTCGGTCCGTCGAAGTTCGACGCCTTTCCCTCCGGCGAGATGCGGACCGAATCGCCGATCCGGGCGTTCTTGTCCACGATGGCCCGCTCGATCGTGGTCCCCTGGCCGATCCCGATCGGCGGCGCGCCCGCCGGCCGGTCGCGGTCCGGTGTCTCGTAGTAGTCGGCGCCCATGATGAGGGAGTCCCGGATCGTCGCGCCCGCCTCGATCCGGGCGCGGACACCCACCAGCGAGTGCTCGATCACCGCGTCGTTGATGATGCAGCCATCGGCGATGACCGACCGCTCGATCCGGCTCTTGATGATCTTGGTGCCCGGGAGATAGCGCGCGTGGGTGAAGATCGGCGAGGTGGGGTCGTAGAAGTTGAACTTGGGCAGCGGTGCGCAGAGGTCGAGATTGGCCTCGTAGAAGGAACGGATCGTCCCGATGTCCTCCCAGTATCCCTGGTACTGGAAAGCGTGCACCCGGTGGGTCTGGATGATCTTGGGGATGACGTGCTTGCCGAAGTCCGCCTCGGTGCCGGCGAGGGCATCGGCAAGGACGCCGCGGTCGAAGACGTAGATGCCCATGGACGCCGGGAGCGCGTCGGGGTCCACCGGCTCCGCCAGCTCCTGGACCCGGGTCCAGTCCACCCGGAGCGAGGCCTGGACCGCGGGGTCGGAGGGCTTCTCGACGAATCGGATGATTCGGCCGTCGGGCGCCATCCCCATGATCCCGTAGGCGTGGGCGGCCTCGGGCCGGACCGGCGTCGTGGCGACCGTCACCTCGGCGCCGCTCGCCACGTGGCGCTCGAGGAGGAGCCGGAAATTCATCCGGTAGAGCTGGTCGCCCGACAGGATGAGGACCAACCGATGCGGGTAGTCGTCGAGGTGAACCAGGTTCTGGCGCACCGCGTCGGCGGTGCCCTGGTACCAGCTCTCGCTCTCGGTGCGCTGCTGCGCGGCCAGGATCTCCACGAACCCGTGGGCGAAGCTGTCGAAGCGGTAACTCTCCTGGACGTGGCGATGCAGCGAGCTGCTGTTGAACTGGGTGAGAAGGAAGATCCGCCGCAGGTCGGCGTTGAGGCAGTTGCTGATCGGGATGTCCACGATCCGGTACTTCCCGCCCAGGGGGACCGCAGGCTTGGCGCGGTCCTTGGTGAGTGGGAAGAGCCGGGTGCCGGCGCCGCCGCCGAGGATGACGGAGAGGACGTCCTTCGGTCCGAGCGTCGTGCTCCAGGCCGTCACAGCCTACCCCTCACCGACGGCCGCGCCGCAGTTGACGCAGTGCTTCCATCCCGGCTCGATCTCGCCGCGGCACTCGGGACAGAGGATCTGCGTCTGGCTCTGCCCGCAGTGGGGGCAGAAATTGACCGGCCGGTGAACCGGTAGAGAGCCGCCGCAATAGATGCAGGACGGCCGGGTCTCCTCGGCGGGAGTGCCGCCGGTTTCGGCCAGGTCGTCGGTGTCGGGGAGCTCCTCGGCGTCGGAGAGCTCGCGGAGCGCCTCGACCCCGGGCAGCTCGACCTCGCTGAAATCGCGCAAGTCGTCGAACTGGGCCGCCCCCAGCACGACCTCGGGCTCCGGCTCGACCTCCGGCTCGGCCTGGCGGCCCGGTGGCGCGGAGGCGGCTCCGGGCTCGGGGGCAAGCGCGTCCGCCAGCTCGGCCCGAAGCGTCACCTGCACGTTCTCGAAGGCGTGAAGCACATCGAGATCGGGGTTCGCGCTCCTGATCTCCTGCGCGAAGCGGGCCCTGGCCTCAGCCGGCTCGATCCGGACCAGGCTCCCCTCGCCGGCACAGAGGCGGAGCAGCACCAACTCGTAGTCTTCGCTGGTGTCGAGCTGGAGGGCCCGGCGGTTGGTGCGGTAGGGCAGGATCTGGCTGAAGATCTCGTCGAGGGGCACGGGCCGGCGGAGCCGAGCCGGGTCGGTCGCGGCCAGATTGCTGACCAAGCGGCGGAAGAATCGCTCGACGTCTGTCACTGCTCCCCTCGCGCATTGCGCATCGGTACGGCAGCTTACGGAAGGTCCTTCCCACTGTCAAGCAAGGAGTCCCGGATGCGACGCGCGCTGGCCGCGATCTGCGCCCTGCTGCTCTCCCGTCTCACGATCGCCGCAGCGCAAGTGGACTGCTTTCCAGCCGACGACTCCAACGAAGCGCAGCTCTTCGCCGCGTTCTCGGTGCCGCTGGCGTTCAGCCTGATCGAGGCGCCGGACGAGGTGGAGGCCGGTGCGGTGCGCGTCGGGGTCGAAGGCACTTATCTCCCGAGCATCGACGAGGAGATCCGCACGCCGACCATCTGCCGGCCCGGGAAGGGGCCGGAGAACACCGACCTGCTGCCGGCCTTTCCCCGGCCGAGACTCCGGGTCGCGTTGCCGGCCGGCTTCTCCGCCGAGGCGAGCTGGGTGCCGCCCATCCGGCTCAGCGGCGTGAAGGCGCACCTCGTGGGCCTCTCGCTCCAACGCGCGATGCCGATCGGGCACTCCGGCACTCGGCTCACGCTGCGGCTCCACGGGACGTTCGGCGTCATCCGCGCGCCGATCACCTGCAACGACGAAGCGCTCGAGGATCAGAGCAGCGAGTGCTTCCAGGGCACCCGCTCCGACGATGCCTATCATCCCAACATCGTCGGGGCGGAAGCCGCGCTGGGGTGGTCGCTGGGCGGACGGGTCCGGCCGTTCGTCGGCGGCGGACTCAACCTGCTGTACCCGCGCTTCCGGGTGAACTTCACCAACCGATTCGATCAGCTCGACGACAGCCGGGTGGAGGTGGACCTCACTCGGGGAGCCATCTTTGGAGGGGCGACGTGGGTCGCGACACCATCGGTGGACGTCTCCGGGGAGATCTACGCGTCGCCGGGGGACGCGGTGACCGGGCGGGTGATGGTGAGCTACGGGCTCGGGCGGTAGGACGGCAAGACCCCTGACGGTCACTCCACGAGCAGCAGGGGGAACTGCTCCCCCGATGCCACCCGCTCCTCGAGCTTCGCGAAACCGGAGTCCGCGTCGTAGCCGGCATACAGCCCCTTCTCCTGCTCGGCCGCCAGCCACTGGTTGAACTCGGAATCCACCGCTCCGTCGGTGCTGCGCTGCTCTCTCGCGGCGCGAACGGCCAGCCAGTCGGCATACTCGTTTTTCGGATGCCGGCGGTGGCCCCGCAGCCAGACCCACTGCACGTCGTGCTTCCTGCTGGCCCCGTCGAGCGCCTTCCACAGCTCCAGGTTCCCGATCGGACCGCCCTTCCGCGTCCAGTCGCGCGCCTTCCATCCCGGGACCCACTCCCGCATGCCTTTCACGAGGTATTGCGAGTCGGACACCATCAGCGCGGAGAACCGCGCGCCCTTCCGGGCGAGGAGGTCCAGGGCGCGCGTCGCTCCCTTCAACGCCATCCGGTTGTTGGTCGCCGCCGGCTGGTGGAGGAAGAAGTCGCGGCGCTCGATCCTCCCGCTCCGGCCGCGGACCTCGATCAGTCCGCCTCCGCCGCCCGGGTTCTCGCCTTCGCGTCCGTTGCCGAGACAGCTCTCATCGAGGTGGAGGATCGCGATGGGCCCGCTCAATCGATCACCTGGAAGTGGTCGATGTCTCCCAGCAGGAAGGGAAGCTCCTCGCCGGTCATGGGCAGGCGCCCGATCAGCGCTTCATGGCGCCCCACCATGGTGATGCGGAGCGCGACCACGATGTACTCCGTCCCCCGGCGCGAAAGCGCGACGCGCAGGCCGCGGCGAACGGCGTTCTCGAGCTGGTCCATGCGTTGGGTCGTCCAGCGGAGAGACATCGGACGCGATGGCGGGGGCCGGCTAGAGCCGGCGGGTCACGCGAATGTGGCCGGCGGGCCCGGCGACCAGGCGGCCGATCACCGCGGCCGCCGGCGTGCCCGCCTCGCGCAAGGCCTCGAGGAGAGCAGCCTCGTTTTCCCTGGGGACGGCGAGCAGAAGGCCGCCGGAGGTCTGAGCGTCCACGCAGAGGACCCTCTCGTGGAGCACCAGGTCGTCGGCCCAGTCGAGGTCCTTCGCCGCCTCGAGGTTTCGCTGGGTCCCGCCCGAAACGATGCCTCGCGCGGCCAGGTTCAACGCGTGCGGGAGCAGCGGCAGCGCCTCGAAGGCCACCTCCGCCGCGACGTCGCTCGCGGCGAGTATGTTCCCCAGGTGTCGCAGCAGGCCGAAGCCGGTCACGTCCGTGGCGGCGCTGACGCCCACCCGGAGCGCCGCCTTGGCGGCGCCGTCGTTGAGCGCGGTCATCGAGCGCACCGCGTCGCCCATCCCGGCCTCGATCATCGCGTCGCGCTTGAGCGCGGTGGTGAGAATGCCGGTGCCGAGCGGCTTGGTGAGCACCAGCACGTCCCCGGCGCAGGCTCCGGCGTTGGTGAACATGCGGTCGGGGTGCACTTCTCCCATGACGACCATGCCGAAGAGCGGCTCGAGCGAATCGATCGAGTGACCCCCCACGATCGCGCACCCCGCGCGCTCGGCGACCTCCGACGCGCCCTTGATGACGTCGCCCAGGAGATCGAACGGCAGCTTCTCACGGGGCCAGCCGACCAGGTTGAGCGCGAAGAGCGGCGTCCCGCCCATGGCGTACACGTCGCTCAGGGCGTTGGCGGCCGCGATGGCGCCCCACTGGGCCGCATCGTCCACGATGGGAGTGAAGAAGTCCACCGTCGCGACCAGCGCCCGGTCGTCGGAGAGCCGGAAGACGGCCGCGTCGTCGCGGCTGGCGGCATCCACCAGCACCCGCGGATCGACCACCCCCGGCAGGTGGTGGAGCACCTGC
>CAYPAE010000205.1:0-4877 GCA_964408595.1 uncultured Gemmatimonadaceae bacterium
ATCACCCACCGGAACGTGGTTCGGACCTACGACCTCGGCGAGGTGGACGGGGTCTATTACATCACGATGGAGTTGGTGCGCGGGACCACCGTGGCGACGCTGATACGGGAAGCCGGCCGGCTCGACGTCGCGGCGACGCTGACCATCGGGAAGCAGGTGTGCCGGGCGCTCGAGGTGGCGCACGAGGAGGGCATCATCCATCGGGACGTGAAGCCCCAGAACCTGCTGGTGGATCCGTCGGGCTTCCTCAAGGTGATGGACTTCGGAATCGCGCGGCTGGCCGAACATCGGTCGGACCCGGGACAGGGGCTCACGGCGGCGGGGGTCGTTGTCGGGACCCCACAGTACATGGCTCCCGAGCAGCTGCTCGGCGGGACGGTGGACAGCCGCGCCGACTTGTACGCCACCGGTGCCGTGCTCTTCGAATGCGTCACCGGAAGGCCGGTGTTCGAGGCGCCGAGCCTGGTCGCGCTGCTCGCGCGCCACCTCGAGGACACCGCCCCGAATCCGCGGAGCCTCAACCCCGACGTGCCCGATTCACTCTCGGTGGTGATCCTCCGGGCGCTGGCCCGACGGCCGGACGACCGCTGGCCGAGCGCCGCGGAGTTCCTGCGAGCGCTGGAGGGGGTGCAGGTCTAGCATCGGACTGCAGTATTCCGCGCAATTCGGAGCAGGTCTAGCCCCATCCACTGCGGCTCGCAGAAAGCCCGACCGCGAGTCGTGCAGATCCTGTTATTTCCTTCCGTTACAACGGCTTTACCGCTGGCCTACCGCTTGCCTACCACAGTGTGCAATTCGGTTCCCACGAGCATCCTTTCCCCCAATCGGACCCCGCATGCGCCGACGTCTGCACCGGACGCTGATGGTCCTGCTCTGCCTTTCCGGCACCCCGTCTCTCCCGGTCGCGGCGCAGGAGCTCTCTCCGCGCGAGCTGGCCGAGCTGGAGGCGTGGTTCCGCCGGACGTCGGATCGGACTCCGGGCGGGCAGTGGGGAATCAGCATCGGCACCATGGACGGCCGGGTGCTCTGGGGTGTGAGCCCCGAGCTGGAGCTCGTCCCCGCCTCGACCACCAAGCTCTTCACCACCGGCTTCTCCCGCACCCGGATGGGTGGCGGCGCGCGCTTCACGACGCGGGTGATCGGCGACGGGCGCCTGGACACGATCAGCGGGAAGTGGATCGGGACCTGGGCGCTCCAGCTGGGCGGAGATCCGACTTTGGATCGCGCCGGCCGCGCCGGCCCGACGCTTCGGGAGCTGGCCCGCCAGCTCAAGGAGCGCGGGGTCCGGGTGCTCGAGGGCCCCCTGGCCGTGACCAGCAAGACCGGTCCCGCCGCCTCGCGGTATCCCACCGTCTGGTCACCCGACTACGAGGGTCAGCTCTACGCGCCGCCCGTCGGACCGGTAGCGCTGCACGAGAACACCGTCTCGCTCACGTTCCGGCCCGGCCGCGAGGCCGGCGCGCCGCCGCAGCTGGTGAGCGCGTATCCCGACGGCGTCGGCCGCATGGTTCGCATCGCCGCGACCACGGTGGGCGGGCGGAGTCGACGGCTCTCGCTTCGCGCCGATCCCGACGGCGGCTGGACGCTCCGGGGCCGCATCGGCATCGAACGCCGGACCGCGGGGCTCAGCGCCGTGGCGCACGATCCCTCTCAGCTGCTCATTGCCACCTGGTCGGCCGCGCTCGCGGGGGGGGGGATCCGGTGGGTCAACTGGGGCGGCCCGTTAATGCTGGCCCCGCGTCGGGCGGCGATTCTGGCCCAGGTGTCCTCGGCGCCGCTCGACAGCATCGCGACCGAGGTGAACCGGCGCAGCGTGAACATCGGCGCCGAGCTCATGCTGCAGTGGGCGGCCGGGAATCAGCTGACCGGCCCGGGCCTCCTCACTCAGCACGTCCGCCAGGTCGTCGGGCCCTCGGCCCGCGTCCACTTGGTGGACGGCAGTGGCCTCAGCGAGTTCAACCGGATGAGCTCGCGGACCCAGATGTTGTACCTCGCCCGCTACCCGCAGCTCCCGGGCAACCAGCGGTTTCCCCTGCTCCTTCCCGCCAACGGCACCGGCACCCTGCGCCGGCTGCGCGGTGGGGGCATGGTCCGCGGCGTGGTGCACGCGAAGACCGGCACGCTCGACGAGGTCGCCACGCTGGCGGGATACCTCGCCCGCCCCGACGGACTGCTCGTCATGTCGCTCATGTACAACGGCAGGCGCATCGGCGCCGCGCGCGCCGCCGAATGGGAGGTCTTCAGGCTTCTCGGCGCCGACGCCGTGGACCTGGGCGGCATCCTCGACATTCACATGGGTGGAACCAGCCCGGCCAATGACCGCTAGCCTCACTCCCACAGCACCGATCCGTGACTCGGCGTTCCGGACCTCCGAGATCCTCTCCGCACTCTCCTGCGCCCTGGACATCACCGAGGGCCAACCACCCGGTCACGCGGTGCGGGCCTGCCTCATCGGGATGCGAATCGCCGAACGGGCCGGCGTCCCGGCGGAGGACCGTGGGGCCCTGTTCTACGCGCTCCTGCTCAAAGACCTCGGCTGCTCCAGCAACGCGGCCCGGCTCTGCTCGCTCTTCGGGGCGGACGACCGCGCGCTCAAGCGTGAGCACAAGCTGACCGACTGGTCGCGCTCCGGGCCGAGCCTGGCCTACGCGCTCCGCAACGCGGTGCCCGACGCCTCGCCGATGGGACGCGTCTTCCGGGTCGCCTCCATGGCGTTGAAGGAGAAGGGGAGCGGGCGGGAGATGGTTCAGACCCGATGCGATCGCGGGGCGGACATCGCGTCCATGCTCGGCTTCACCGAGGCGACGCGCCATGCGATCCGGACGCTCGACGAGCACTGGGACGGGCAGGGGATGCCGGAGGGCCTCTCGGGCACCGCCATTCCGCTGCTGGGGCGGATCGTCGGGCTGGCGCAGTCGGTCGAGGTATTCGCCAGCACCTTCGGCGTGGACGCGGCGATGGCGGTCGCGGTCGAGCGGCGGGGCCGGTGGTTCGATCCGGTGCTGGTGGATGCGCTGAAGAGCGTCGCGCGGGACGACAACTTCTGGGCCATGGTGCTGGGCCGCTCGCCCGAGCGGCACCTCGGTGCGCTCGAGCCCGAGGATCAGATCCTGCTCGCCGACGAGGAGCGCCTCGACGACATCGCGCACGCCTTCGCCCGGGTCATCGACGCCAAGTCGCCGTTCACCTACCTGCACTCGGAGCGGGTGGCGGCGCTGGCGGTGACGATCGGCCGCCGGCTGCACTGCAGCGAGGTGGAGCTCAGGGATCTCCGGCGCGCGGGGCTGCTGCACGACATCGGCAAGCTCGGCGTCTCGACCCTGATCCTCGATAAGCCGGGCCGGCTCACCGAGCGGGAGCGCGCGGAGATCCGGGTGCACCCGGCGTACACCCAGCGGATCCTGGAGCGGGTGACGGCGTTCGCCGGTATCGTGGAGCTCGCGAGCGCCCATCACGAGCGGCTCGACGGGAAGGGATACCACCTGGGGCTGCCGGCGGAGCGGCTCTCGCCGATGAGCCGCGCGCTCGCGGTGGCCGATGTCTACGAGGCGCTCACCGCCGACCGGCCGTATCGCCGGGGGATGCCGCGGAACGAGGCGGTGGCGATACTGCGGGGGCAGTCGGGCACCGCGCTCTGCACCACGTCGGTGGAGGCGCTGGCGTCCGAACTGGACTAGGCTCGGCTGGGGACGATCGCCGCGACCGCCTCCTCCAGCGCTGAGGCGGAGGGCGCCGTACCCTGACCTACCCGCTGGTTGCCCCCGCCGCGCCCTCCCACCTGCTCCAGCGATGACTTGAGCACCCGGCCCGCGTCCAGCCCCGAGTCGGCCGACGCGGCGACGATGAGCGCGGGCGGGTCCGGCGTCCACCCCACGAACAAGGCTCGAGGCATTGCGGCCACGGCCTGCGCCAGCGGGCGCAGCCGGTCGATCGGCCCCCTCTCCTCGCGCACCACGATCGAGCGCACCCCCGATCGGTCGGGCGCCGCGGCCGCGTGGAGGTCGCGCGCCCGCAGCACCGCCAGACTCTCCTCCAGCTCGCGGCGGGTCACGGCCGCCTCCTTGAGCTCGGCGCGCTGCGCCTCCACCAGGGCGGGAAGCTCGTCGGCCGGGGCGGAGAACTGGCCGGCCAGGCGGGTGAGAAGATCGTGGTCGGCGCGGGCCCGGCGCACCGCCCGCGCGCCGCAGAGAAACTCGAGGCGGACGTTCTGCTTCACCCGCTCGGCCTTCCGGATGACGATCGGCCCGATCTCCCCGGTTGCGCGCACGTGGGTGCCGCCGCAGGCGCTCCGATCCAGATCACGGATGGTGACGACGCGGAGCGTTCCCTCGCGCGCCGACGACTTGCGAAGTCCGCTGGCGCTCCCGGCTTCCTCGAAGCTCACCTCCACCGCGCGGTTCTCCGCCGCCAGCCGGTTGGCGCGGAACTCCGCCTCGACCAGGTGCGGGTGATCGATCGCGGGCGCGTCCAGATCCAGGGTCGAGCTCTCGCGCCCGAAGTGGACGCTGGTCGTGGCGTGGCCGACGAGCTGGTGGAGGACGGCTGAGAGCAGGTGCTGCCCGGTGTGCTGCTGCATGTGATCGAACCGGCGGTCCCAATCCACCGCACCGCTTACCCTCTCGTCCGCGAGGGGGGCCGCGAGGAGGTGGGCCACCCGCTCGCCCTCGTCCACCACGTCCACGACCTCGACGCCGCCCAGCGTGCCGGTGTCGAAGGGCTGGCCGCCGGAGGTGGGGTAGAAGGCGGTCCGATCCAGGTAGATCCGGCGCCCGGCGTCCGCGCGCTCGACGACGGCGGCGGCGAACTCGCGCAGGTAGGAGTCGGCGTAGTAGAGGCGGAGGGTCATCTCTGAGAATAGGTCGAACGGCCACGACTTG
>CAYPAE010000206.1:0-4873 GCA_964408595.1 uncultured Gemmatimonadaceae bacterium
CACCCTCTCCGACGAGGTGCTCTATCCCTGGTATTCCGCCGCGCCGCGCACCTGGGGTCTCACGCCGCTCGACGACCAGCAGCTCGGCGGCCTGCTGATGTGGGTGCCCGGGAACCTGTGGATGTTTCTGGCGATCGGCGTGCTGTTCTTCCTGTGGGCGAGGGAGTCGGAGTGACGGCGGGGCGTGTTTGTCATCCTGAGGGAGCGAAGCGACCGAAGGAGCCGAAGCGTCGTTCTGGCTCCTTCGCTCCGCTCAGGATGACAATGGTGGCCTTTGCCCTTTCCACGAGCGCGGTGGTCGCACTAGCCATGCGCCCCGCCATCTCCGCCGCTCAGCAACCCCCACCCCCCGACTTCGACGCGCTCGGCCAGGAGGCCGCGGAGCGGCTCGGCGAGTACATCCGCATCCGCACCGTCAATCCGCCGGGGAACGAGACCGCCGGCGCGAAGTGGCTGCAGCGGGTGCTGGCGCGGGAGGGGATCCAGTCGCAGATCTTCGAGTCGTCGCCCGGACGGGGCAACCTCTACGCCCGGCTCCCGGGCAACGGCTCGAAGCGGCCGATTGTTCTCCTGAGCCACATCGACGTGGTGCCGGCGACCGACTCGGTCTGGCAGGTGGGCCCCTGGTCGGGGGAGACGCGAAGCGGAGCGGTATGGGGGCGCGGCGCGCTCGACATGAAGGGAACCGCGATCGTCGAGCTGATGACGATGATCGCCCTCAAGCGCCGGGGCGTGCCGCTCTCGCGGGACGTCATCCTCGTCGCCAACGCCGACGAGGAGACCAATTCGTCGGGAGCCGAGTGGTTCGCGCGGGAGAAGAAGGGACTCCTCCGCGACGCCGAGTTCCTGCTCAACGAGGGCGGGCACAACCGGCTGGGGCCCGAGGGGAGGACCGAGTACTACGGCGTCGGGGTGACGGAGAAGTTGCCGTACTGGCTCCGGATCACGGCGCGGGGCTCGCCGGGGCACGGGTCCATTCCCCGTCCGGACAACGCCGCGGCCCGCATCTCCCGCGCGCTCGGCCGGATCGCGGCGTACCAGACGCCGATCAAGCTGACGCCGCCCGCCGAGCGGTACTTCAAGGATGTCGCGACCCGGGAGACCGATCCCCAGAAGCGGCGGTGGCTCGCCGATCCGGCGGCGGCGCTCCGGCGTCCCGCCGCGGCCCGATTCTTCACCTCGAACCTCTACTACAACTCGATTCTCCGGAACACGATCAGCATCACCGTGCTGCGCGGCTCGGACAAGACCAACGTGATTCCGCCCGAGGCGAGCGCGGAGCTCGACGTACGGCTCCTCCCCGGCGAGCGGCCGGCCGACTTCGTGAGCGAGCTGCGGCGGGTGATCGCCGATTCGGCGGTGGAGATCACCCCGCTCCGGCCGGAGCGCCAGGCCACGACGTCTCCCCTGGACGGCGCGCTGATCGAGGCGTTCCGGGAGACGGTGGCGGCGATGGAGCCGGGCGCGCTCATCACCGCGCCGATGGCGTCGGGTTACACCGACAGCTACTACTACCGGGCGATCGGGATCGGGGCGTACGGGCTAAGCCCGTTCCGGCTCAGCGAGGAGGACGCTCGCACCGTGCACGGGAACGACGAGCGGGTGACGGTGGAGAACATTCGGTTCGGGGTGGAGTTCTTCTATCGGATCGTGGAGAGAGTGGCGCGCTAGCGGCGGGCGGCGAGAATCAGGCAGGCCCACCCGGCAAGGAAAGCCACTCCACCGAACGGGGTTACGGCGCCGAGCCAGCGCGCGCCGGACAGGGCCAGCGCATAGAGGCTGCCGGAGAAGAGCAGCGTCCCCAGCACGAAGAGCCACCCGGCGCGGACGGCCCACGGCCCCGGCCAACGCGTCACCGCCCAGGCCGCCGCGATGAGACCCATCGCGTGATACATCTGGTAGCGGGCCCCGGTCTCGAACACCGCCAGCAGCTCGGGCGAGAGCCGGGCCCTGAGCGCGTGCGCGCCAAAAGCGCCGGCGCCGACCGATATCAGCGCGGACGCCGCGCCCAGAGCGAACAGCAGGCGATCCATGGGCTAGCGTGCCGGGAGCCCGGCAGCGGCGAGCTCCGCCGGTGTGGCGCGGCGGTCCGCCCAGGCCGCGAACGCGGTCAGCAGCAGCAGTCCGACGATGTCCGCCACCGCGATCGCCGTGACGCTCGGCGGAGGGGGTCCGAAGGAGCTGACGAGATAGATCGCGACCAGGACCAGCACCACGCCGGCCAGGCGTCCCGGCCGGACGGGGTGACGGTGCGACCGGAAGCCAACGTAGACAGCGACGCCGGCGGCGAGTGTCCCCAGCTCGAGGAGGAGCGTCGCCGTGGGGTTGTTCCACAGGCCGAGGCCGAGCTTGGAGGAGTCCTGGCCCCAGACGGGAAGGTCGGGCGCGTGCACCACCACGTCGAGCGGGAAATGCGAGAGGATCGCGAAGCCCACCAGCGCGGCGGCCTGCCAGTGGCGGCTGGTGTCGCGGGTGGGCCAGGAGTAGTAGGCCGCCGCCCCGATCAGGGCCCAGATCGTCATTCCGACGAGGCTGTGCGAGATCGGGTACTCGAGGAACTGCAGCGGCGTCACCGCGGTATAGCCCGGGTCGATGCGGACTCGCTCCCAGCCCAGCAGCAGGAAGATGCCCCACAAGAGGTCCGCGAGCTGAACGGCCAGAAAGAGTGTGCCGAGCGACAGCTTCGGTTCGGCGCGCTTCAGCGCGAACGCGACGGCATAGTGTCCGAGAAACATGGGAGCCTCCTCAGCGCCGTTCGCCGGCGAGCCAGGAGCCGCCGTCCACCACGAAGATCGATCCGGTGATCCAATCACCGGCCGGGCTGGCGAGGAAGGTCACCAGGTGACCGACGTCCTCCGGCTTGCCCCACCGGCCCAATGGTATCGCCCGGGCGGCGTATTCGTCCATCCCGGGCACGTTGGGCGCCCCGCCCGGCGTGCCGCCCGGTGGGGTGAACGCCTTTTTCACGCCTTCGGTCGGGATCGGCCCCGGCGCGATGGCATTGACCGTGATCCCGTCCCCCGCCCACTCGAGCGCCAGCGTACGGGTGAGCGCGTCCACGCCGGCCTTGGCCGCGGTGGCGTGCGCCATGAGCGGCCAGCCACGGTAGTGCAGCGTCATCGAGATGGAGACGATGCGGCCGCCGCCCTGGGCCTTCATCACGGGGTGCACCGCCTGGGAGCAGTAGAAGGTGCCGTAGAGATCGGTCTCGACCACCGCGCGCCAGGCGTTGGGCGACAGCGTCGCCGACGGCGCGTAGAAGTTGCCCGCCGCGTTGTTCACGAGGACGTCGATCCGGCCGTGCTCCCGGGCGACCCGCTCCACCATTTTTCCAACCGCCTCCGGCTCGCGGACGTTGGTCTCCACGGTCGTCACCGTGGCGCCGTCCGCGCGGAGCTCGTCCGCCGCCGCCGCGAGGTGTTCCGGCTTCCGGCTCGCGATGGCGACCGTCGCGCCCGCGCCCGCGAGGCAGGAGGCGATGCCGAGCCCTATGCCGGTGCCCCCGCCGGTGATGAGCGCGACTTTCCCCGCCAGCAGGTCGGGCGGGAAGATCGGGGGCACGCTCATCGGGAGACGAACGCCTCGAGCCTGCGATGGAACTCGGGGCTCTGGAGCGCCTGGATCTGCGCCGCCCCCTCGGAGGCGAGGGCCTGCTCCAGCGCGCCCAGCTCGTGGGCGCGGACCAGCCGTTTGATCGTCCGCACGCTCGAGGGTGCCGCGGCCGCGATCGATCTCGCCAAGGCGGTGACCGCCGCGTCGAATTCGGGCTCGTCCCTCACCTCGTCCACCAGACCGAGGGCGCACGCGCGTGTGGCGCTCAGCGTCTCGCCGGCCATGAGGAAACGGAGCGCGTGGCCCAGCCCGAGGAGGCGGGGTAGGGTGAAGGTCGAGCCGCCGTCGGGCACCAGGCCCATGCGGGCGAAGGCGGAGGTGAACGTCGCCCCGGACTCGGCCAGGCGCATGTCGCAGGCCAGGGCGAGGTCGAGGCCGAATCCCGCGGCGGTGCCGCGGATCTCGGCCAGGACCGGCACCGGGCACCGCACGATGGCGAGGACGGCCGACTGGAAGTCGCTGAGCCCGCGCTGAAGCTCGGCCGTGGAAGGAAGGGGGCCGAGCGACCGGAGCCAGTGGAGATCGAGACCCGCGCAGAAGTGGCCGCCGGCACCGCCGAGCACCACCACTTGTGCGGCGCCGCGCTCCTCGATCAGGTCCAGCTCGCCCGCGATCGCGGCCGCGAGGTCAGGGGTCAGGGCGTTCCGCCGGGCCGGCCGGTTCAGCGTCAGCCGGTGTACCGGACCCTCCTCTCGCGACAACAGCTCTTCGGCCATGGGGCTCCCGGGTGGGGCCGATCCCAAGGCTACCGGGATGGGCGGGGAAGGAGGTATTATACGGTCCCCCGGCCCAAGCTCCGAGTCCAAGCCCCACCTTGTCGACCGCCCCTCAGATCCCGCCCGCGTCGGTTGCCGCAGCGGAGCGGATCGCCTCACCGCCGGCGCCGGTGCATCCCGAGCCCGGGGCCGAGACCCGGCCCCGCGTGCTGCTGGTGGACGACGAGCGCTCGATCCGCCTGGCGCTGGGGCGTTACATGCGGCGCAACGGCTGGGAGGTGGACGAGGCGGAGGACGGCGCGGCGGCGCTGGGAATGCTCGATGCGACGCCACCGGAGGGGTACGATCTGGTGATCACCGACCTTCGGATGCCGGTCCTGTCGGGCTTCGAAGTGCACGACTGGCTGGCCGAGCACCGGCCCGATCTGTTCGGCCGGCTGGTGATCGCGACCGGCGAGGTGGCCTCTCCGCCGGTGCGGGAGTTCCTCAACCGCACCTCGAGGCCGGTCCTGGAGAAGCCGTTCGAGCTGAGCGCGCTGAGTGAG